>NZ_CBCHRQ010000003.1:0-47572 GCF_965064355.1 Aquiluna sp. | reverse complement strand
AACCTTTACCAATACCAAGATGGCTCATGGCAGCTCTCTCTTGGGGGCGAGAACTATCAGCGTTTTGTCCGCGCAGACAAAGTATTTGTTGGCGCAGGTGGCTGGGCGCTGAAGCTATTGCAGCGCGCCGGCATACCCGAGATTGATGGGTATGGCACATTCCCAGTGTCAGGGCATTTTCTTCGCACAGACAATCCCGAGATTGTCGCAAAGCACCAGGCCAAGGTTTACAGCCAGGCACAGGTAGGCGCTCCCCCAATGTCCGTTCCACACCTCGACACCAGGGTTGTGGATGGTAAGACTTCGCTGCTATTTGGCCCTTTTGCCGGCCTAAACCCTAAGTTCCTAAAGTTCGGTTCGATCTTGGACCTCCCGCTTTCACTCAGACCTAAAAACCTCATTCCATACCTCAGCGTTGCACTCAAGAATTTTGATCTTGTCACCTACCTCATCAAGGAAGTTACAAAGTCCCGAAACAAAAAAATAGAAGGCCTTCGCGAATTTGTACCGGGAGCTAAGGCTGAGGATTGGGTGCTTTACGAAGCTGGACAACGTGCTCAGGTGATAAAGCCTTCCAAAGGTGGCGGCACCTTGCAGTTCGGCACAGAGGTTATTGCAGCCAAGGACGGCACTATAGCCGGGCTGCTTGGGGCTTCCCCTGGCGCATCGGTTGCAGTCTCAGTAATGCTCGACGTAATCGAAAGAATGTATCCGCAGGAGTCGAGCGGCTGGTTTGAGGCTTTGAAGAAGGCGATTCCTGGATTAGGTAAAAAGCTAAATGCCGATCCCAAGCTAGCAAAGAAGATACTTGCTGACACCGCGAGGGTGCTAAAGCTAAAGGCCTAAGAATCAGTTAAATGCAAAGCGGGGGTGGTCACCCACCCCCCGCTTTGTCACTTACTACTTGATGATTGTGATTCGCCCGTCAGTCTTCATAACGGTGACCTTACCCGCGGCCATATCCGCGCGCAGAGCCTCCACCACGACATCTGCATCGCGATCGCGGATCTGTAGCTTCGGAACACTGAACTGCGTGTAGCCATCGCCACCGTAACCAAGGAAGTCCAGGGTTGCGATGGTGTAGACCGTGGAGTCCTTAGCAATGGCAGTGCCGTCTGTCAGGGTGACCTTGGTTACGCGCTCACCCTTTGGCTTGGTCACATCAGCGGTGAACTTCATACCGGCAACCTGCGGGAATCGTCCGTCGGTTGGGTAGTTGCTCACACCGTTCTCTAGCGCCGCCCACAACTGTGCTCCTGTGATGGTGGTGGTTGCGTAGTTGTTGCCGAACGGGTTCACGGTGTAGGCATCACCCAGAGTGACATCCCATGGCCCGATTACGCTCGCGCTTGATGTTGGACGACGAAGAGTGGTGTCAGCTGGCAGGTAGGTGGTAGCTGGGAATGTGTCGCGAATTCCGCCACCGTTTAGCAATACCAAATCGGTCTTGTACTTCGACTTCACATAGTCAGCAAGCCAAGTTCCGAACGCCTGCTCTCCGCTGCGCTCAACGGCGGGGCTTCCACCGCGAGCAGTGCGATCCGCAACTGTTCCAACCTTTACGTCCATCTTTGCAGTCAGCTGCGCCTTGTAGCCTGCAACCATTGCAGTCGCTGCTGCGTCACGCTGAACAATGAGTACCGATGCGCGGGTAACGAGTTCAACCGCAGAACCGATGACCTTGTTTGCCTTTGTGTCAACACAGAGCTGAGTTCTGGTGTATTCAGCGCCCGCATTCTTGGTCTGAGCCACAGTTACGCCGTTTACCACCGCGTTGTAGGTCAGGTGAGAGTGACCACCGTAGATTGCAGCCAGGCCCTTGAGCGACTTGGCATAGTCCACTAGCGGTCCAGTTGCCTTACCATCTTCGAACTGGCTGAATCCTTCGTGAATAAGTCCAACGACTACGTCAGCTCCGGCCTTCTTTGCAGCGTCGATGGCCGTTTGAATCTTGGCTGGAGAGGCTTGGATTTCAATCTCTTGGACTGTCCCACCAACGGTGAAGTTCAAGTTACCTGGGAACACCTGCTCTTTGGTCTGGGCGGTGTTGACGCCGATAAATCCAACCTTTACCCCGCCCTTGTTGACGATGGTGAAGCTCTTCGCGCTCTTTGCGGCTGTTGGCTTTAGGCCAGCTAGCGAGGAGTAATTGCTCGCAATCCACTGGAAGTTTGAATTGACCATCATCTTGCGAAGGTGCTCTAGGTTGCGGTCGTGCTCGTGGTTTCCAAACCCTGCAACATCAAGCTTCATTGCGTTTAGGGTTTCAATGGTTGGCAGTTCTTCAAACTGAGAAGAGATAGGAGGAGCTGCACCGAAGTTATCTCCAGAGGTCATCGCGATAGTCGCTGGAACTGAAATGCGCTCTAGGGCGAATTGACCCGCCAAGCCATCGGCTCCGAAAAGAGCAGATGTTCCCTCGAGAGCACCGTGGAAGTCAGAAAGCTGCAGGAGCTGAACTGATTTAAAATTACTCGAGGCCTTGGATTTTGGAGTCGCAGGAACTCCGAAGAAGTTAGAAGCTGATAGCCCGTACTCGTTCACGGCCTGAACCTTCACGTCGACATCAGTCATGGATAGCACCGGCATAACCGCTGAAGTCTTAGACGCTGGCACCATGATCGGGCAGGATCCAGGTCCACCACTGATGATGTAGTGGGAAACCTTTGGTAGTGCGGTAACTGGCTTCCACGACACCTTGACGCCTCCAACAGCTGGAACGACGTCAAGAACTTCTGGGGCAGTTGGGGAGGCGTAGGTGTTCGCCTGCGAAGGGGTCTGCGCCACTCCGAACGTCAGCGCTAACGCTGCAACGATGGTAAGTATTTTCAGGGATCTAGTCTTCATGCCTAGAAAATAAGCATTCCCAGTGAATTAAGCGTAAACAAAGAGGGAATGCCAAAAGAATTGGTGGGCGATACTGGGTTCGAACCAGTGACCTCTTCCGTGTCAGGGAAGCGCGCTACCACTGCGCCAATCGCCCGGGTTGTTGCTGAGAGGTGAAGACGGGATTCGAACCCGTGTACACGGCTTTGCAGGCCGCTGCCTCGCCTCTCGGCCACTTCACCGTCTGTACTTAGGTGCTAGAGAGCGGATGACGAGACTCGAACTCGCGACCCCAACCTTGGCAAGGTTGTGCGCTACCAACTGCGCTACATCCGCACGCTCTGTGAACAGAACTAGGAAATTATGACACAAAATCCCACTCGGTGTGAAATCCTCGCAACTTAGTTTCCAAGTCCTAGCTCTGCCCTAGAACGCTAAAACAGCTTGACTAACCCTTGTCCGATCCGAAGCTGTAGGCATATTCGCCGTGAACCACGTTGTCGATGCCGGCGATCTCATCCTCAGCCTTGACCCTGAACCCAATTGTCTTTTCGATGGCGTAACCGATTAACAGCGCCACAACGAAGCTGTAGACCAGAACCGCAATCGAACCAATGGCCTGGATTCCAAGCTGCTCCCAGCCGTATCCAAAAGCAAGTCCAACTCCGTTGCCAAAGACACCGATCCAAAGGGTTCCAATTAGGCCACCCACAAGGTGGATTCCCACAACGTCGAGAGAGTCATCGAACCCAAGGCTGAACTTTAGATCGATTGCCAAAGCACATAAAACGCCGGCTACCGCGCCAAGTGCAATTGCCCAGATCGGATCAACCGATGCACAAGCTGGAGTAATCGCCACCAGACCCGCGACAACACCAGAAGCAGCGCCGACGCTTGTTCCCTTGCCGTGCTTGATCTTCTCAATGGTGATCCATCCCAGCATCGCGGCAGCAGGTGCAGCAATTGTGTTGATGAAAGCTATGGTGGCAACTCCATCGGCTGCTAGCTCGCTACCAGCGTTGAAGCCAAACCAGCCAAACCATAGAAGAGCAGCACCAATAAGAGTCAATGGCACGTTGTGGGGTTGCATGATTCCCTTGGAGAAGCCAAAACGCTTTCCAAGCACGATCGCTAGAGCAAGTGCTGCTGCACCCGCATTGATGTGGACCGCCGTGCCTCCTGCAAAGTCAATTGCACCGAGCTTGTCGACAATCCATCCACCCTGGTCCGATGGGATGAAGTTGAAGACCCACCCGGCCACTGGAAAGTAAACCAGGGTCGCCCAGAGGCCTGCGAAGACCATCCAAGCGCCAAACTTCGCACGGTCAGCAACCGCGCCAGAGATTAGGGCTACCGCAATGATTGCGAATGTGGCCTGGAAGGAAACAAAAGCAAGTTCAGGGAATGCACCAACCGGGGCGGCCGCCTCTGCAACCTGAGCTGTGAGGCCGATTGCGTTGGTGTCAATTCCAATAATGTGAGGGATACCCACCCAGCCCGCATCGTCGATGTCAGCAAAGGTAATCGCGTAGCCGTAAAGCACCCAGAGCACAGCTACCAAGCCGAGCGAACCGAATGAAAGCATCATCATGCTCACAACGCTCTTAGCTTTTACCAGTCCTCCGTAGAAGAACGCCAAGCCCGGTGTCATCAACAACACAAATGCAGCTGAAAACAGGACGAAAGCAGTGTTTCCCTGATCCATAGTCTTACCCTCTCGTAAAGTTAGACGAGGTCAATCAAATGAGCTCGTTAGCACATTCTGACTAAGCGAGGTTTCGACTTTGTGCGTAGTTTTGTTACGGGCTTGTAAAAAGATGGAGGACCAATGAAGAGTGAGCGCTCTGCTGCACTGGTTCTGATGGCGGCTGCGATTGCCGGTCTTGTGCTTGCAAATTCACCATTGGGTGAGCAGCTTCTCAACTTCAAAAACCTTTACTTGGGAATCGAATCGCTGGGCATAAACCTGAGCATCGAACATTGGGTTAGCGATTTACTCCTTGCAACCTTCTTCCTCGTTGCAGGTCTTGAACTGAAGTACGAATTGCGAAGCGGTGTGCTATCAAAGCCATCTACAGCTTTGGTGCCGATCGTCGCTGCCCTCGGAGGAGTAATCGTCCCAGCGGTCATTTTCGCCCTGCTAAACACGGGAACCGACGGAATTAGAGGCTGGCCAATCCCTACCGCCACTGACATCGCTTTTGCTCTGGGTGTTCTTGCGATCTTTGGCAGAGGGCTACCTAAGCAGGCCCGCATCTTCCTGCTTGCCCTCGCAATTTTCGATGACTTGATAGCGATAGTGCTCATTGCGATCTTCTTCACTAGTGACCTCCAGGTCGGTTGGCTGTTACTTGCTTGTGCCGTAGCAGCCCTTCACGCCCTGGCTGAGCGATTCAAGCGTTTGCCAATGAATCTGGTTCGTGTGGTGAGCTTTTTGGTGCTGTGGTACCTCGTGCTGCAATCTGGAGTTCACCCAACAGTGGCCGGTGTGGCAATGGGCCTTCTGATTCCCGCGCGCAACGCCCATGGCCTTATTGCAAAAATGCAGCCATGGACTAACTCAGTGGTGCTTCCGTTATTCGCATTTTTTGCCGTTGCGATCTCGCTGCCTGAGTTCTCAGATCAGACCTCGAACGTTTTCCTAGGCGTACTAGTAGCGCTACCACTAGGCAAGATCATCGGAATAACACTTTTTGCTCTAATTGCAAACGCAATTGCAAGCAAGGAAGCTCGGTTGGAACTGGCGACGATGGACTTCCTAGCGCTGTCGGCACTAGCCGGTGTTGGCTTTACAGTATCGATGCTTATGGCCAAGCTCGCATTTGAGGATTATCCGGAGCTGGCGGCTGAGGCGACGCTGGCTGTGCTGCTGGGGTCTGTGATCTCTATGACGATTGGAGCTGCTGTAGCCCAATCAAGATCAAAGCACTACCGAAAGCTTCAGAATCAGTAGAGCTCACAGAGCGCTCCGATTCTGGAAACGGCCCTGAGGTACTTCTTCCGATATCCGCCAGAAATCATGGTGCTGGAGAAAACCTCGGTTGCTGATATATCTCCGGAGGTTCGAATTGGAATCTGCTGCTCGTAGAGCCGATCTACTAGCGACACAAGACGAAGCGCTGCAAGCTGGTCCTCTAGTTGGAAGACATCGTAAATCGCGAATGACCCAACATCAGAAATCAACCTTCTGAACTTTGTCGGGTGCAGTTGCCCAAGCAGGGTCAGTAACTCACTGAACTTCATGGCTGTTGGGTCAGGTTGATATCCGATCCAATCCTGAAGCTCTTTTATAGAGAGGTTGCGGGACTCTGCAGATGAGTCGCGGTGTCTGTAATCCTCGCCATCAACGCTGATGATTTCGAAACGCTCCCCTAGCCCTTGGATTTCCCTTTTGAAGTCCTCGGCAGCAAATCGACCTTGGCCAAGGGCGTTTGGAGGGGTGTTAGACGTTGCTGCAAACTTGACACCAACCGCTGAGAGTTCCTTGAGAAAGCGTGACATCAGCATGGTGTCACCGGGATCATCGAGCTCAAACTCATCTATGCAAATCAACCCAAACTTGGAGAACTCCTTCACGGCAGTTTGGAAGCCGATATAACCGACCAGGCTGGTGTACTCCAAGAAGCTACCAAATGCCTTGTGACCCTGAAATTCGTGCCAAATCGAGGCAAGTAAGTGCGTTTTACCGACACCAAAGCCGCCGTCCAGGTATATCCCTGGAGCAGTGGAGGTCTTTGCAAAGAGTTTGGCTCGTTTACCAGTTACGAATTGTTTAGAGATCTCAACAGCCTCTTGCTGGGATGGGAAATTCGCATCAGGGCGGTAACTTTCGAACCTCGCCTTGGCAAATTCTGGCGGAGGCAGAAGTTGTTTGATTAGTTCATTGGGTGATAAATCTGGGACAATTGAGGGAAGGGAATTAGCACCAGTTATGCGCTGTTCTAACAAATTGAATCCTCCCAGATTCGCCAGTTTAGACAATAGAGAAGGATCGTCATGTCAGAAACCTCGAGAATCTCCGGTTATGCCCACCCAGATGTTCTAGTTACAACCGAATGGTTGCAGCAGAATTCCGCGAGTGTGAAGATCGTTGAGTGTGATGAGGACGTCCTGCTCTACGAAGTTGGTCACATTCCAGGGGCTGTGAAGCTTGACTGGCACACAGAGCTAAACGACCAAGACAAGCGTGATTACCTCACCGGCTCTCAGTTTGCCGAGCTTATGAAGGCCAAGGGCATTGACCGCAAGGACACGATCGTGCTCTATGGAGACCGCTCGAACTGGTGGGCAACCTACGCGTTTTGGGTGATCAAGCTGTTTGGCCACGAGGACGTTCGAATTCTTAATGGTGGTCGCGCCAAGTGGATAGCCGAAGGCAGAGAGATCACCAAGGCCGTCCCAGCTCCAGCGGTTGTCAACTACCCAGTTATCGAACGTGACGACAAAACCATCCGTGCCTTCCGGAACGAAGTTCTCGAGCACATTGGCAAGCCATTGGTAGACGTGCGCTCCAGACCCGAGTACACCGGCGAGAGACTTCACATGCCTGACTATCCAAACGAGGGCGCTTCAAGAGGTGGCCACATTCCGACCGCAGCATCAATCCCTTGGTCCTCTGCGATTTTGGAAGACGAAACTTTCAAGGATGTTTCTGATCTGAGAAACATCTACTTCGATGCGACCGGCTTTGACCCAAGCGACGACTTTATTGCCTACTGCCGAATTGGTGAGCGCTCAAGCCACAGCTGGTTTGTGCTCAAGTACCTACTCGGCGTGAAGAATGTGCGCAACTACGACGGCTCGTGGACCGAGTGGGGCAACCTAGTCGGCGTTCCGATCGCCGTGGGAGAAGAGCCTGGAGTATTTGCCCGTTGAACTCCAACGCCCAAGCAGTAGTCGATGATTTCATCTTCTTAGAGGAGCGAGATCGGTTGCAGCTGCTTTTGGAGTTCAGTGAACAGCTTCCAGAATTAGATACTCGTTTCGGTGACAACCCTGAGCTACTAGAGCGAGTGGAAGAATGCCAATCACCGGTGTTCATAGCAGTTGAGGGTAACCTCGAGCGGGTTTCGCTTCACTTCTCCGCCCCAGAGGAAGCTCCGACAACTAGAGGCTTTGCCTCGGTACTCAGCTCAGCCCTGAATGGGCAGAGTGCCCAGGAAATCTTGGACCTTCCAGATGACTTCCCATCGATGCTTGGACTCGATCGACTGATTTCACCGCTACGAGTCAGAGGTATGCGTGGAATGCTCTCGAGGATCAAGCGCAAGACTCGAGAAATCGTTGCCCAAGGTAACTGACTCGATTGGGTTTTACCCGGTGGAGACCGATGAGTTCTTTGCTGAACTGGTATCGGGGTTACCGATCACTGCATCTTTAGTGGCCGATGAGAATGGCAATACTGTCTCCAGCGAGGGCAACTCATCCGGCCTAGGAAACTCAACCGATCTCTCCCTACTTGTAGCACTTAGAAGAAAGTCCCAGGTGATACTCACTACCGGCAAGACGCTTAGAAGTGATAGTTATAAGTTTCCAAAATACGCAGATCTTGCGGTTCTAACCAACCAAGAGCTGAAGCTCTCGGCTCCAGAAGGGCAAAAGCTGATCCTGTCGAATCTTGGCTACCATCAGACGCTCACAGACCTGAGGTTGAAGGGCTATAAACGAGTCCACGTTGAGTACGGGATTACCGGGATTAGCGCTCTTGTGAAGGCCAAAGCATTGGACGCGCTGTTGCTCAGTTCGCGAGAAAAGTCCGGAGTGCTAGCCCTGGCTAACGAGTTGAGTGTCAAACCACTTTTGCTTGCGCTAGAAGACCTTTACGTCGGGTTGGTGGCGTGGCAACCGGGCAGTAGTCAACTCGACAGATAAATTTGCGAAGTGGAAATCGACCTCACTTCTCTAAGCCCTACCTTTGCTGGCATGCTCGAGGGGTTTAGAAAGGTTGAATCCAGACCAGAAATTACCCTCAGCCAAATTCCCTCGCCGCAGGGTATTGCTCCCGAAGCGATCGCAATCGCCGCTGAGGTAAATCACGAAACATCCACCGACCACGGAATCTCACGTCTGGTCTTCTGCAGGGATTCCAGCAACCCTGAAGGCTGGAACTCAGAATTTAGAATCATTGGATACGCAAAGAGTCCCATCGAGCTAGAAATGGCCAAGGATGACTACCTTTCGGCACTGCCATGGGAATGGCTCAGAGACTCACTAACGCAAGCAGGTGCAAACTTTGCGCACGATGCCGGCACCACAACCACAGTTCTGTCAACTGGACACGGTTCGCTAATCGCTCAGCCCCAGCACGCCGAGCTAGAGATTAGAGCGTCATGGGCGCCGATGGACTTTGACCTAACAGCGCACCTAGAAGGCTGGGTCGAGCTACTGGCACTTATCTCTGGCCTTCCCCCTAAAGATTCCAAGGTAGTGAGACTTTCTTGAGGTTAGACAAGCCAAGGCTTCCAGTCCGCATCGTGGACAGCGCAGAAGAGCTTCAGATTCTGATCAACTCCCTTGAGGCGGTTGAACAGGTGGCAATCGACGCGGAGCGAGCGAGCGGTTTCCGCTACAGCCAAAAGGCATACCTGATTCAGATCGCGATTCGCGATCAAGGAATCTGGCTACTGGACCCGGTTTCCGATGTCGATCTCGCGGACCTAATCGCGCCACTGAATTCAAAGACATGGTTACTGCACGCAGCCACCCAGGACCTTCCTTGTCTGGCAGAACTTGGCTTTCACCCTTCCGCTCTTATCGACACCGAACTGACGGCGAGAATCGCCGGCCTGGAACGAGTAGGTCTCGGGTCCGTATGCGAGGTTCTGCTCGAAATCGAATTGGCCAAGGAACACTCAGCCGCTGACTGGTCACAACGACCACTCACCCAGGAAATGCTCGACTACGCAGCTTTAGATGTCGATGTGATGTTTGAACTCTGGGAAGCGCTGGAGAAGCTGATCGAGGAATATGGGAAATCCACCTGGCTGCAACAAGAGTTCACTCACCTACTAGATTTCAAACCAAAGCCCCCGCTTGAGGAGCCTTGGCGAGGATTACCTGGGTTGAGCCGAATAAAAGACCTTCCAAAGCTAAAGATCGCCGCAAGTCTGCATGCCGTGAGAGATGGCATTGCGATTGAGAAGGACATCGCTCCAGGACGATTAATTCCAGACCGATCGATCATGGCAGCTGTGAACCAAGCTCCCAAATCTCGAAGTGAACTGGCAAATAATAAGGAATTCCAGGGCCGGGCGTCTAGGACTCTGCTTTCGATTTGGTGGGACGCGATAGCTCAATCCCCCGGCTTGGAAATCTCAATTGAGCCAGTAGAAAAAGGCAATGGGATTCCAAACCACAAGAGTTGGGAGCGAAGATTCCCAGAGGCTCACCACCGTCTCGAAGTAGTTCGGCCAATGGTTTTGGAACTTGCTTCAGAGCTAAAGATTCCTGTTGAGAACCTGCTCACTCCCGACTACCTAAGAAGAGTTTGCTTCGAGCCTCAGGAAGACGTAGCTGCGCAGCTGAGTTCTTTTGGGGCGCGAGACTGGCAGATTGAGCTAGTTACGACAGTGATTCAGAAGGGTCTACTGCAGGCAGCCCAGCCTCAATCGGCCTAGCGTGTGGGACTTTCGAACCAACAACCTGCGCAACAATGTCACGAGCTATCGCCTTGGGGGTAAGCCCTAGACGTTCAAGGATTTCGTCACGCTCGGCATGCTCTAAGAACTCCGCAGGAATGCCCACCTCATTTAGACCGGTGTCGACACCGTGGGCGCGAAGCTCCTGTCTAAATCTTGAACCAAAGCCACCGACTCTGACGCCGTCCTCCAATGTGACAACAAGTCGGTGGGCTTGTGCCATCTGAACCAGTGACTGTTTTATTGGCAAGATCCATCTTGGGTCAACAACGGTGCAACCAATCCCCTGGGCTGCCAATAGTTCAGCCACTGCCAGGGCGGTCTGCGCGAAACTTCCAACGGTCACTAAAAGAACATCCTTGGCTGCTGCCTCAGCTAGCACGTCAGCTCCATCGGAGGTTTTGCGCAGTTCAGCAATCGCTCCCGGAACATTGCCCTTTGGGAAGCGAACAACTGTTGGGGCGTCCTCGACAGCACAGGCTTCGTTCAGCAGCTCTCTAAGGGTCTTCTCATCCCTGGGAGCAGCCAATTGAATGCCGGGCACTATCTGCAAGATTGAGAGGTCCCACATGCCGTGGTGGGAAGCGCCATCCGGGCCAGTAATTCCCGAGCGATCTAGAACGAAGGTGACACCGGCCTTGTGCAGTGCAACATCCATAAGAACCTGGTCAAACGCTCGGTTCAAGAAGGTGGCGTAAATCGCTACAACTGGGTGAAGACCGCCAAAAGCCATGCCAGCCGCCGCAGTTACAGCGTGCTGCTCCGCGATACCAACATCAAATACCCGATCTGGAAAGCGGTCTGCAAACTTATCAAGACCCACCGGTATCAACATTGCACCGGTGATACCGACCAATCGAGGGTTGACCTCCGCTATCGAGGTCACCTCATCGGCGAAGACCGATGTCCAGCTAGTTCCGTTTGAGGCCTTTAGTGCTAGACCGGTCTCTGGGTTGATTTTTCCAACCGCGTGGAACTGGTCGGCGAGATCTGAAATGGCGGGATCGTAGCCCTTACCTTTTTGGGTTATCGCGTGAACGATTACCGGGGCGCCATAGTCTTTTGCCTGTCGAAGCGCAGTCTCCATGTCCTGGAGATTGTGACCATCAATTGGACCGATGTACTTGATGTCGAGGTTTGGGAAAATTCCCTTTGCTTGGCTGTCAACCGCAAAGGATTGACCGGCGGCGTGAACAGAATCAAATACCACTCGACCAAGCGATCCCATCTTGTAGAAAATCCGCTTGGAAAGTGAATAGCTCTTGCGATACCAGGACTCGGTGCGAATTGCATTCAAAGTCTTAGCTAAGCCACCAATGGTCGGAGCATAGGAGCGCCCGTTGTCGTTCACCACGATTACCAAATTGCGGTCATTGTCGTCGGTGATGTTATTCAGTGCTTCCCATGCCATTCCTCCGGTTAGCGCGCCATCGCCGATGACTGCAACAACGTGGCGGTCCTTCTGATCAGTTGCCTTGAAGGCGCGGGAGATTCCATCCGCCCAAGAAAGTGAGCTGGAAGCGTGTGAGGACTCAACAATGTCGTGGACAGACTCATTACGTTGCGGATAACCAGCAATTCCGTCCTTCTGACGAAGGCTGGATAGATCTCTTCTGCCGGTTAGCAGTTTGTGAACATAAGACTGGTGTCCAGTGTCAAATACGATTGCATCCTTAGGAGAATCAAAGATTCGGTGAATTGCAACGGTTGTCTCAACCACACCGAGGTTTGGGCCTAGGTGACCTCCGGTCTTTGAGACGGACTCAACCAAATAGGCACGAATTTCAGCGCAGAGTTGCTGGAGTTCTTCCTTGGATAATCCATCCAAGTCTCTCGGCTGTGAGATTCGCTCTAGTTGCGTCATGTGAGTAATAACCAGCTAAGTGGCCTAAGCCTTCCTAGGCAACCAAGCTTCTTAAGACATACTGCAAGATTCCACCGTTGCGATAGTAATCCGCTTCTCCCGGTGTATCGATTCTTACAACTGCTTCAAACTCAACGGTTGCCTTGCCGGCTGCCGAGTGAGCTGATGGCTTTGCGGTTACGCGCACTGTCTTTGGAGTCGTGCCGTGGTTGAGGACTTGAATTCCCTCGAAGCTGAATTCCTCAGTGCCATCTAAACCTAGAGAATCTGCTGTTTCGCCCTTTGGGTACTGAAGCGGCAAGACACCCATACCAATTAGGTTGCTGCGGTGAATGCGCTCGAAGCTCTCAGCAATAACAACGCGAATACCCAGCAAGCTGGTGCCCTTTGCCGCCCAGTCACGAGATGATCCAGAGCCGTATTCTTTGCCCGCTAGTGCGACCAGTGGAGTCCCCTGCTCGCGGTAGTTCTCAGCCGCGTCAAAGATGAATGCCTGAGGGGCGTCACCCTGAGTGAAGTCGCGCGTGTAACTTCCCTCAACATCAGTGAGCAGCTGATTGCGAAGGCGGATGTTTGCGAAAGTACCGCGAATCATCACCTCGTGGTTACCACGGCGTGAGCCATAGCTGTTGAAGTCAACCCTTGCAACGCCGTGCTCGGTTAGGTAGCGACCAGCTGGTGAATCAGCCTTGATCGAACCAGCAGGAGAGATGTGGTCGGTGGTTACTGAGTCCCCAAGCTTGACCAGCACCCTGGCACCTGAAACATCGGTAACCGGCGAAGGCTTTAGCTGCATGTCATCGAAGTATGGAGCCTTCTTGACATAGGTCGACTTCTCATCCCACTCAAAGATTGCACCCTTCGGGGTTGGGAGCGACTTCCAGTGGGCGTCACCTTCAAAAACCGACGCGTACTGAGTGGTAAACATCTCGGAGTTGATCGATGAATCGATGGTCCGCTGAACCTCTTCAGGTGTAGGCCAGATATCAGCCAGGAAGACATCGTTACCGGAAGTGTCTTGACCCAATGCTTGAGTATCAAAATCAAAGTCCATGGTTCCGGCCAAGGCGTATGCAATAACCAGCGGAGGTGAAGCGAGGTAATTCATCTTCACGTCTGGGTTGATGCGACCTTCGAAGTTGCGGTTTCCAGAAAGCACGGCGGTAACCGCTAGGTCGTTCTGGTTAATCGCCTCGGAGATTTCCTCTGCTAGTGGTCCTGAGTTTCCAATACACGTCGTGCAGCCATAGCCAACCAAGTTGAACCCGAGAGCGTTTAGGTCGTCGGTTAGCCCAGCCTTCTCGTAGTACTCAGTAACCACTTTGGAGCCTGGAGCTAGTGAGGTTTTGACCCATGGCTTGGCCTTCAGACCCTTAGCGACGGCGTTTCGAGCAACTAGACCTGCGGCCAGCATCACAGATGGGTTCGAGGTGTTCGTGCAGGAGGTAATCGAAGCGATAGTCACAGCACCGTTGTCGATTTGGTAATCCTGGCCACGGACGCTCGAAGGCTTTGACTTCACATCTGAATAGGTCTTGATGGCGGTATCGAAAGCGGTCTTGGACTTACTTAGCTCAATGCGGTCCTGAGGGCGCTTTGGGCCAGCGATGCTCGGCACCACGGTTGAAAGGTCGAGCTCGAGGTACTCGCTGAAGACCGGCTCGATGCTTGGGTCGTGCCACAATCCCTGCGCCTTGGAGTAAGCCTCAACCAAAGCAATCTCGTGCTCGGTGCGACCGGTGATCCTTAGGTAATCCAAGGTCACTTCGTCAATTGGGAAGATTGCAACAGTCGATCCAAATTCTGGAGACATGTTTCCAATGGTTGCTCGGTTTGCCAAAGGCACCTTTGACACACCAGAGCCATAGAACTCTACGAACTTGCCAACTACGCCATGCTTGCGCAGAACCTCGGTGATGGTAAGCACAACGTCAGTTGCGGTAGCTCCGGTAGGAATCTGTCCGGTGAGCTTAAAGCCAACCACCTTTGGGATAAGCATCGACACCGGCTGGCCCAGCATTGCTGCCTCGGCTTCGATACCGCCAACGCCCCAACCGAGAACACCCAAACCATTCACCATGGTGGTGTGAGAGTCGGTGCCGACACAGGAGTCTGGGTAAGCAACCAATTCGCCGTCAACCTCGCGAGTCATAACAGTGCGCGCTAGGTACTCGATGTTTACCTGGTGCACAATTCCGGTTCCAGGAGGAACCACCTTGAAGTTATCGAATGCGGTCTGGCCCCAGCGCAGGAACTGGTAGCGCTCTGCATTGCGTTGGTACTCAAACTCAACGTTGCGCTCCGCTGCGTCAGCGGTTCCCGCGACATCAATTACGACCGAGTGGTCGATGACCATTTCGGCAGGAGCAAGCGGATTGATTTTCTGAGGATCGCCGCCGAGGGCAACAACTGCCTCACGCATGGTTGCTAGGTCGACGATGCAAGGTACGCCGGTGAAGTCCTGCATGATGACGCGGGCAGGTGAGAACTGAATCTCAGTGTCCGGTTCTGCGGTTGGATCCCAATTCACCAAAGCATTCACGTGATCGCGGGTAACGTTCGCGCCATCCTCAGTGCGAAGCATATTCTCCAAGAGAATTTTGAGGCTGTAGGGAAGCTTTTCAACACCAAGTTCAGGCATGGAGAAGTACTTGTAGCTCTTTTCGCCAACCGAAAGATGCTTAGCGGAATTGAAGCTGTTGCTCATGTCTGAATCTCCTGATGTTTTCCTTGACTAATTTACTGCTTTTCTAGGGTGTTGAGGCGCTTAAGCATCACCCAGGTGAGCACCAACAGACCCGCGTACGCTGGCGCGCCGAGCACGACCTTTGATGCGGCAAGTAGCTCTACTTGCGCGGAGAAATAAAGCGGCAACTGAACCAGGAGCCGCAGCCCAAAAAAGCCAACCCACACAAGGGTCACAAGCCGCGCCCTGCGATAAACAATCCTGTTCTTACGCCAGTTCTCGAAACCAAACAATAACTGGGCAACAAATCCCATGATTGGGAAACGAATAAGCACCGACAGCAATAAGACCGACCCGTATGCAGCGTTGGTAATAAAACCTGGCACGAAGTAATCCTGGGCGTTTCCGCCATCACGAAGGGCTAAGAAGGCCGCCAGGGCTATAGCGAGAGCTCCGGCAACGGCCTGGGTCACCGGCTGTTTTCTGAAAATCCTGATGAGGACGAACAGCAGAGCCAGTGCACTTGCAACACAAACGCTTGCCAGAGCGGATTTGGTAACTGCAAACACAACTGAGAAGGAAAAGGCCGGCGCAATCGACTCGGCGATTCCTAACGGGCCACCAATGGCACCCAAAAGCGACTGTCGCGAAATGCTGGGGCCGTTCTCACCTTGAGAGACGCCCAGCTTTTTTGCTATGCGTTCGGAATCACTCACTGCTGCACCGGGATGCTAAGCGGCAATAGATCGCCGGGAGGTAGTGGTGTCTCCCCCCTAGACACACAAACCGATCTGAATAGATCAACAAGAGATTGATATCTCGGTGGATGCGAAAGGTCAGTACCGCTCAGAACTCCGCGCAGAAACCAGCGCGGACCATCCACACCCAAGAATCTGGTCTCACGGAGCAGGCGCAGGCCATCCTCCACGACGGGAACACCGGCCTTGAGCTCAGGACCGAGGGCTCCATCAATGCGCTCTACCGAACCACCCTGATCTAAAACCGCGCTCTCGATGGCAGCCATAGTGGGTTCCCAAAGACCATCAATCTTGCTGGCAGCAAAAGCTTGCAGCTGCAGCTTGTGGCCATCCTCTTCCAAGGTAATTGCCACGACGCGATTATTTACTTCATCGACATCAGCGCGGACAATCAAGCCAGGTTTTGGCGCGATCCGAATCGAATCGAAGTCCAGGTAAGGAGTTAGTAGGCCAATCTCAGAGATGTCAAACGGCCCGTTTGATTCTCGATCCAATGGTGCAATCTTTGGCACTAGTTCTTACCGCTCGATCCAAAACCGGTTTCTCCACGAGTACTCTCGGGGAGCTCAGTGACGGCAACGAAGGTTGCATGCTCAACTTTTTGGAACACCAACTGGGCAATCCTGTCACCAACGGCAATTGGGAAGTCTTCTGCTGAGGTGTTCAAAAGGGTAACCATTATTTCCCCTCGGTAGCCTGCGTCAACAGTCCCGGGAGTATTCAAGACAGTAATTCCGTGTTTTGCTGCCAGGCCAGATCTTGGGTGCACTAAACCAACATAGCCATCAGGCATGGCGATTCGGATACCGGTTTTCACCAGCGCGCGCTGACCTGCGGCAAGCACAAGTTCATGGGTTGAGCGCAGATCGCAACCGGCATCGCCAGGTTTTGCGTAAAAAGGCTCGAACCCAGGCTCGGCAATTATCAGGACTTCGAAACTCACCCCTAGAGCGTAATCTATTCAGGTGCAAACGCTGCAATTTGAAGAACGCCTATACCCATCGGTCGGGATGTATTTGGCATATTCGCTACTAACACCGATGGTTGCCCTAGTTGCTGCTCCCTTTGGTTGGTCCCTGGCAATAACTCTTGGAGCCATAACCTTTGTGACAAGTCTGGTATTGGCATCGGTGCTAAGCCCGCTGATAGTTGTTGATGGAGTTCGGTTGATTGCCGGAAAAATGTCAATCCCGCTATCAGCAATCGGCGAAATTGTCGAGGTGCCAACCAAGGATCTAAGAAATGAGCTTGGCCCGTCACTTGACGCGAGGGCTCAGCTGCTAGTTCGCGGAGATATCAAGACTGCGGTCAAAGTGGAGATAACGGATGCCGATGATCGAACTCCCTACCTGGTGATAAGCACCAGAAGATCGGGTGAGTTAGTAAGCGCACTCCGAGCAAATAAGTCCAAGCTTGGTCTTTGAGGCCTTTTGTGACTGCGGCTTCACCAAGAAGCAGTTCATGCAGGTGAACTCGTTCTCCTGCTGAGGCAAAATCAATACCTCAAGCTCTTCGTTTACGACATCTGGAATGCTGAATGAGTCGACATTGTCAACATCATCCTCGGAAATTGAAGGCTTTGATGGGATGCGCTCTTTGATGGCGTCAATGGACTCGGTGTCGTCATCATTTTTACGCTGAGCATCGTAATCTGTTGCCATGTGCGCCGCCTCTCTACTTCTACTTCGGCGTGAAGCTTGCCCTAGAAGTCATAGATTTGCAAATAAGGCTCGCCGTTAGCGAAAAGACTTAATCAACTCACCGAGGAAATAGAGGCCAAAAAGCCACGGCTTTGCCAAACTCTTGGCTAAGGAGCGTAAATCATGGAGCTAAAGTTCGTGTCTCGCGAAGGTGATTACCTGGTGTTTGAAACGTCAGATGGCATTCGCGCTCAAGCCCTTATGGATGATCAGGTTCGCGACGCAATCCGCAAGGTTCAGCAGACCGAGAACCCTACGTTTACACCGAGAGAAGTCCAACAGCTAGTTAGGGCTGGGTTTTCTCTCTCCGAGGTAGCAGCCAAGCTTGGCGCACCGGAGTCAGCCGTAGAACCCTTTGCGCTTCCGATACTCGACGAAATCCGATACGTACTGGACGCCGCTCTAAACACAACTTTGCCTGATGGTCCAACCATGAAGCGCTTCGAAGACATGGTGCTTGCAGGAGACCCAAGTGCAACCTTCAAGGCCATTAAGTCAGAACTTGGTTGGGAAATTATTGCAAAGGGAGTCGGCACGTATAACTGGCTCTTCGACCCTCGCTCCAGAGTGATCGAGCCAAATGGCGAAAGTGCGCGAAAGATTAGCAAGGCCGGAAGCATTCGCGATTCAATCTTCGAAGCTCCTTTAAGGGAAGAGGCTCCGGAACCGGTGCAAGCTATTGAGCCGGCGGAAGCAAATGAACCTGAGGGGGCTTCTGTCCACGACCTGGTTCAGGAACTCAGAGCTCGACGCCAACAGAATGCAGCAGAACTCAAGCCTCACTCGGCAAAGGGGCGAGCTGCCCTTCCGAGCTGGGATGAGATTGTGCTCGGAACTGGATCGCTAGACTCCGACGCGGATTAGCGGAATCCTCAGCTCGTTCGAACTGAGTCCGCCATGATGGGCAATCATTTCAATGCTTCGCTTTTTGGAGTAAACACTGTGAAACAGCGTAAAGTTTGATCGCGCTAGGAGCATCAGCTCGGGGAGCCTTTGGCTAGCTAGCTCACCAACCGGACCAAACCAATTGGCAGCAATTGCATCCTTCGTCAAGACAGCTTGATAGAGCGAACTCTGGGGTTCAAGTCTTTGCTGGAGATCCTTGGCTAACGACGCGTCCTTTAGATAGAGGTAGCCAACGCGAGTGTCGCCACCAAACCACTCCAGTAGTCCACCCTGTTCGACGGCATCGTCTATCACTAGGTGTTGATCCAGTTCAGAATCGATCATCCCGTGATCGGCAGTTACCACCAGGGCACAGTCTTTCGGAAGCGTCGCGGCGAACTTGGAAAGCAGTCCATCAAGCTCTTCCAGCAGGTTCGCCCAACCAGGCGATTGCCAACCGTAACGGTGACCGTATTTATCCAACTCTGGAATGTATAGGTAGGTGATCGATTCACCTGGCGAGTTAAGGATGTTTCGAGCGGCATCAAAGCGATCAACCATTGACTCGGCCGCAACGTACTCTGCCTTTCGCATGGTCGCCAAGGTATAGCCAGTGTTTCGATATTCTTCATGGCCAATGACATGGCAACCTACGCCAGATGCAAATGCCATTTCACTCACGGTTTGGTTTGGCTGCCAGACGATCGGATCCGTCCGCTCGTTCCAGCCGGTAAGAAGGTTGATTTTCTCGTCAAAAACCCGGTCGAAAACTTGGTGACCGATAAGCCCATGCTCCCCCGGTGTTAGCCCGGTAGCAAAGGAGGCGATATTTGCGCTGGTGGTGGATGGGAATCCAGCGTGAGAAACAGCACCGGCTTTCACATGTGCGCTAAGCCAAGGAGCGTGTCCGGATCTTTGAAGGATGTTCTCGGCACCCAGTCCATCAACTAAAACACAGACGATTCGCTTTGAGCTTCTAAAGCTGAGAGGGTTGGGCTTGCGCTGCACAGCGAGCAGGCCGGAGGAAAACACGTGCCGCAGCTTCCCTAGGGCTTTAGGAACAACAGGTAGAGTCGAGGGCACACTCAAGTTTGACACATCAGGGACCATGACCAATCCAGAAGAACGCATTGTTGACATTGATGTCGCAAAAGAAATGCGCGAGAGCTTCCTGGAATACTCCTATTCGGTCATCTATTCCAGAGCACTGCCAGATGCTAGAGACGGGCTAAAGCCGGTTCAGCGTCGCATTGTTTACCAAATGGGAGAGATGGGGCTTCGACCTGACAAAGGTCACGTCAAATCAGCTCGAGTGACCGGTGAGGTGATGGGAAAACTCCACCCACACGGTGATAGCGCTATTTATGACGCACTGGTTCGAATGGCTCAACCTTTTAGCCTGCGCATTCCTTTAATTGACGGTCACGGCAACTTTGGTTCACTAGATGACGGACCTGCGGCAGCCAGATACACAGAAGCTCGACTGGCACCGGCAGCGCTACTGCTGAATGAATCACTTGACGAGGACGTAGTTGACTTCCAGCCAAACTATGACGCACAGCTCAGTGAACCAGAGGTATTGCCAGCAGCTTTCCCGAACCTTTTAGTAAATGGAGCAGCCGGTATTGCAGTTGGAATGGCAACCAATATGGCGCCGCATAACCTCCGCGAGGTCATTAGCGCTCTAGTTCTGCTGATTGATAAACCTGATGCGGACCTTTCAGAAGTCATGCAGCTATTGCCAGGCCCAGACTTCCCTACCGGCGGCGTGGCCTTGATCGCCGAAGGCCTTTTGGAGGCGTACAGCCAGGGTAAGGGCACGATAAAAGTTCGAGCCAAGGTTGCGGTTGAAACCGTTGGTCCTCGCCGAACCGGGCTTGTGGTCACTGAGCTCCCCTATCTTGTAGGACCTGAACGCGTGGTGGACAAGATTCGCGATGCTGTGAACTCAAAGAAACTCGAAGGTATCCACAATGTGGTTGACCTTACGGACCGTGAGAATGGCCTGAGGCTGGTCATTGAGCTGAAGACTGGATTCGATCCCGACTCAGTTCTTGAGGCCTTGTACAGGTTCACTCCATTGGAGGAAACCTTCGGCATCAACAACATTGCCCTTGTCGCGGGCCGCCCACAGCAGTTAGGTGTGATCGAACTGCTTCAGGTTTACCTTGGGCACCGCATGGAAGTTGTCCGCCGCAGATCAACTAACCGCCTGGATCGAAGAAATGCCAGACTGCACCTTCTTGAAGGACTTCAGGTTGCGGTTCTCAACATCGATGAAATCATCGAGGTGATTCGCACCAGTGACACCGCCGATGGTGCCCGTGCGCGACTAATGCAGGTTTTTGACCTCAGTGAACTGCAGGCTGAACACATTCTCGAGCTGAGACTTCGCCGACTAACTAGATTCAGCGTTATTGAACTTGAGACAGAGGCTGACCAACTCCGCAAAGAGATCGAGGCCCTGCAAGCCCTGCTTAGCTCTGAGACAAGAATCAAGCAGCAGATTCGCAAAGAACTTGAAGAAGTTTCGGAAAAGTATGGCGACGCTCGGCGCACGCAGTTGATAGATGCGTCTGGCATGGTCGTTGTCAGAAAGGCTCCGGTTGCAACTCAGCTAGAAGATGAGCCAACCTTCGTCTGCGTAACCGCAAGTGGAAAGCTTTTTAGAACCAACACTCCCCCGGTTGACACCATTGAGGCAAGATTGCGAGTCATTGCCACCAGTACTCGCTCTGATATTGGACTTGTCACCAGCGATGGCGTGGCCCATGCCGTCCACGTTTCCGACCTGCCGATTACTACCGCAGGTCTAACGCCCCAACTTCCGACGCCAGAATCGATTATCGGGGTCTCGAACACCCGAGTTGTTGGAGTCATAAGTTGGCGCGAAGAAGCAACCTATGCCCTTGGCACTTCACAAGGAACCGTAAAGCGATTTAGTGGGCCGCTTCCTGAAAAGCAGGAGGTTTCACTTATTACCCTCAAAGAAATGGACGAGGTGATTGGCGTCGCCGTTTCAGGCGAGGACTCTGAGCTGGTCTTTATAACCAGTGAAGCAAACCTGTTGGCCTTCCCAGCTTCTAGCGTTAGACCGCAGGGCCTACCAGCAGCAGGTATGGCGGGAATGAACATTCCAAGCGCCAGAGCAATCTACTTCGGAGTAGCAAGCCAGGATTCAGTCGTTGTCACCGTTTCAAATTCATCAATGGCACTTGGCGGAACAGACGCCGGCTCGGTCAAACTAACGCAACTAGCCGCATACCCGCGCAAGGGAAGAGGAGCGATGGGTGTTCGATGCCATAAGTTCCTGAAAGGTGAAGACCAGCTCTACTTCGCATGTCTGGCGCAAGAAAGTCCAATACTTCTTGACTTGGACGAGAAGCCAATTGCGGCTCCGGCTGTTGATCAAAGAAGAGATGGCTCGGGAACAGCAGCTGCTGACTACGTTGACAGCGCCTTCTAGGCGTCAATCTTTTCGCGGTCAAAGCTATCCGCAGAGTCAACTATGAAGTCTCTGCGAGGTGCAACATCGTTGCCCATCAAAAGCTCGAAAATCTCATCCGCGGCCTGCGCGTCTTTAGCGGTGATACGTCTCAGCATTCGGTTATCAGGACTCATGGTCGTTTCCGCTAGCTGGTCGGCATCCATCTCGCCAAGGCCCTTGTAGCGCTGAATTGGATTCTGGTAAGTCTTTCCGGACTTCTCAAGTTTTGCCAAAAGGTCGTGGAGCTCTTGCTGGCTGTAGGTGTAAATCGGCTCTTTTGAGCGACCGGATTGAACCATGACTCGGTGCAGCGGTGGAACTGCCGCATAGACTCTGCCGGCCTCAACCAAAGGCCTCATGTAACGGAAGAACAGAGTGAGAAGAAGCGTGCGAATGTGTGCGCCATCGACATCTGCATCGCTCATCAAAATGATCTTTTCGTATCGCACAGACTCTAAGTCGAAAGTCCTGCCCGACCCACCACCAATGACCTGAATTATCGAAGCACACTCGGTGTTTGAGAGCATGTCCGCAATCGAGGCCTTTTGAACGTTGAGAATTTTGCCTCTGATTGGCAATAGCGCTTGGAACTTTGAGTCCCTGGCAAGCTTCGCCGTTCCCAGAGCGCTGTCGCCCTCAACGATAAAGAGCTCAGACCCTGCGGTGGCATCGGCTCGACAGTCCACCAACTTGGTTGGTAGCGAAGAAGATTCGAGGGCATTCTTTCGGCGCTGCGTGTCTTTGACCGATCTCGCACTTATGCGAGCCTTGGCCTCGTTGACGATCTTTTCAAGAAGGTTGTCAACCTCTTGCTTGGTGCCCCGGACTGTGCCGGCAAGGTAATTATCAAGCCAGGCTCCGAGTCCGTTAGCGACAATCGCCTTGACTGCTGGGGTTCCTAGGGTTTCTTTGGTTTGTCCTTCAAACTGAGGCTCGGGAAGGCTCACAGTCAGCACCGCCGTAAGTCCCGCATAAAGGTCTTCGCGCTCAATCTTGAGACCGGTCGCCTTTAGTTTTCGGGAGTTGGCGTCAATTACTGCTCGGAAGGACTTCATAAGGGCCTGCTCGAAGCCAGCCTGGTGGCTTCCACCCTTCGGAGTTGAAATGATGTTCACAAAACTGCGAAGTTCAGTGTCGAAACCATTTCCCCAACGAAGCGCGATATCAACCGAGCACTCCCGTTCGACCTCTTTAGAGATCATCGCTGCATTCGTATCATCTAAGACCGGAACGGTTTCCACAAACGAAGATTTGAACTGGATGCGCTTGGTAGGCATGACAGCGATGTCCTTGGCTAAATGCTCTGCGTACTCCGCTATGCCACCCTCGAACTTATAGTCCAGCTTGGAATTGGTGGAGTGCTCATGGGCTTGCAATCGAAGACCTGGCACCAGAAATGCCGTCTGGCGAAGTCGATTTGCCAGATCCTCCAGCGAGAAGGCGGCTGATGCCTCAAAGATTTGGCGGTCTGGCCAGTACCTAACCCTCGTGCCGGTAACGCCTTTGGCCACTTTTCCGAAAGTTCTTAGTTCACTACCGTCGATAAAAGGCTCAAACTTCGCCTCTGGACCTTCTCCCGAAAACTTTCCCGGTTCGCCGCGCTTGAAAGACATCGCATAGGTCTGGCCATTCCTATCGACCTCAACATCCAAACGTGAGGAAAGCGCGTTTACAACGGAGGCACCGACACCATGCAGTCCACCAGACGCCGCGTACGAACCGCCGCCAAATTTTCCGCCGGCGTGCAGTTTTGTGTAGACGACCTCGACACCACTGAGGCCAGTTCTGGGCTCAATGTCTACCGGAACACCGCGACCTTTATCCCGCACCTCGATAGAACCGTCTTCAAAAATTTCTACATCGATCAAATTTCCGTGCCCAGCAAGCGCTTCGTCCACTGAGTTATCAATGATTTCCCATAGGCAGTGCATGAGGCCACGGGCATCGGTCGAACCGATATACATACCAGGACGTTTGCGAACCGCCTCCAAGCCCTCAAGGACCGAGAGGTGTCTAGCTGAATAGGTTTCCACTTGGAGAATCTAACCTCAGGCACCATGAATTAACATTTGCCACTTCGCAGTTAGCGAAACTGGGCGTAACTGGGACTTATTTGTGGTGGGTAGGTGGTTGAATGTAATCAAATGGAAGATCTAAAAGAAACCACCAAGTTAGTTGCCGCAGACCGTTGTGATGTTTGTGGAGCTCAGGCATACATTCGAGTTGGCCTAGAGTCGGGTGACCTGCTCTTTTGCGCGCACCACGGTAACGCCAACAAATCCAAGTTAGAACCGATCACCATCTCCTGGCACGACCAGTCAGAGGATCTTTCTAAAAGATAGTTGCCTCACGCACACGGTTAGCCAAGTCATCGCTGCGTTCGAAGTATTCGCCCTTTAGCTCAACACCTAGGGAACTGGCAACCTTTTTTAGAAGCTGGGGATTCTTCGCGAACAGCGGACCAAAAAGAGTGGTCCCGATAAATGACCCAGAGACATGCAGGCGAGGCTCGATGACAGTCGAGTTATGGTAGCCAAATACATCATGATCCAGCACCCGTAGAGATACGAATTTGGATTCCCTCTCGCCATGTTTGAGATCGATATCCAAAAGAGGTGCAAAGTACTCGTAACTTCTACCCACTAACAGCGTTGGCTTTCCAGCCATCAAGCGCATCTTTAGAGCTGGAAGAAGTTCAAGAAGTTCCGTTTCGAAGTGGTGCAGAACGGCAATCGCACAGTCGCCAACCAATAGGAAGTCGCTTCCTTGGTAATCGTTGGTGATTTCAAATTCAACATTCAGAGCGGAAAACTGAGCTGAAATGACCGCAAGATTTCCCTGATCTCCGTTGTTGTCGAAGAACTCGGGCTTGAAAGAGGAAAGTTTGATCATTTTGCCAGCCCTAAATATCGCCGGGTTCGTCGCATCGCATCCGCTGAGAAAACGATAGTTGGGTCCGATCCGGCCAACTTCGCAAAGTGCTCGTTAGCGAGATCAATCTTTGGCTCAACCAATTTCACCTCAACCCCTGAATAGTGCAACCTCAGGGCGAGTTCGTGAGCATTAAAGCCAGACACGACATCAACGCTATCTAGTCTTGAGAAGTCAACCGTCCACAGCCAGCTTGGGTCGTGGATGTCTCTTCCGGCCATGATCATCAGCGGGTGAGGGGTGCTGGGCAATCGATCTAGGTTTAGCTGAAAGCTGGTTGGGTTCTGCACCAGCATTAAACGCACAAGTCGATCTCTCACCATAGCCATCTCATCACGAGCAAAAACTGGCGGCAGTGCCTCTATTGTTTGGGCGACCAGTGGTGCATCCATCTCAACCAGAGCATCGAGAGCAAGGACTGCGGAGGAGACATTCATCGCCTGCGAGAGGTTCTCGTAGTTGCCGGCAATCTCGAGGTCTGTCCCTTTGAGCATTATCAGTAGCCGCTCGGCGGTTGCTTGTTTTATCAAGGCAGAAGCAGAAAGCTCTGGCTTTTCACCGAAATTGATTGCATACGACGGCCCAGCCTCTAAAAGTTCAGCTGATAGTCCAAAACCGAGTACATCGGCATGACCGTTGGCAATCTGAGCAACGTTACGATCGTCACGATTGGCGATCACTGATGATGAGTTGTTGATGATCTCAGCAAGTTTTTCCTGGACGTAAATCGGATCCACAAAGCGGTCTAACTGATCAGACAGCACGTTGGTGATAACGCTTAGTCGCGGCTTCAATTCCTTAGCCAAGGCAGCACCGTGACCCTCGTCCCACTCAAGAACAACAATGTCGGCAGCTATTCGGCCTCGAAGGTCTCCAAATTGCAGCACAGAAGCGTAGTAGCCCTGCTTGATGTTGGCAGTTGATGGGTTAGTGAATACTCGAAGGCCATGCGCTTCCAAAAGTGCAACGATGATCTTGGTGGTGCTCGATTTTCCGGCGCTGCCGCTGACAACAACCAGACCCTGCGGAGCGGATTGAATGGCTCGTTCTAAAAGTTTTGGTTGAATTGCCGCAGCTATAGTTCCCGGCAGTGACGATCCCCCACCGCGTCTAACTAGACGCAGTAGAAAACGAGCAGTTTTCCCAAGCGCCATCGCCAGGAAGGTGCGCATTAGCTATCTAGATAGTCGCGCAGTAGTTGAGAACGGGAAGGGTGGCGCAACTTAGACATGGTCTTGGACTCGATCTGGCGAATTCGCTCACGAGTGACACCGAACTTCTCACCGATTTGGTCCAGAGTCATCTGAACACCGTCACCAAGACCGAATCTTGAGCGAATCACACCAGCTTCGCGAGGGTGAAGCGAATCAAGAACTCGCTCAAGCTCCTGCTGGAGCATGGTGAATCCAACAGCGTCTGCCGGAACAACAGCCTCAGTGTCCTCAATAAGGTCACCAAACTCACTGTCTCCGTCTTCACCAAGCGGAGTAGATAGGGAAATTGGCTCTCGGCCATACTTCTGAACCTCGACGACCTTTTCCGGGGTCATATCCAGTTCTGCTGCAAGTTCCTCAGGAGTAGGTTCGCGGCCTAGGTCCTGAAGTAGCTGGCGTTGGACACGGGCAAGCTTGTTGATGACCTCAACCATGTGGACCGGGATACGAATGGTTCGAGCCTGGTCGGCCATTGCTCTGGTGATTGCCTGACGGATCCACCAGGTTGCGTAGGTTGAGAACTTGTATCCCTTGGTGTAGTCGAACTTCTCTACCGCACGAATTAGGCCCAAGTTTCCCTCTTGAATCAAATCTAGGAACTGCATGCCACGACCGGTGTAACGCTTTGCTAGCGACACCACCAAGCGAAGGTTGGCTTCCAAAAGGTGGCTCTTGGCGCGCGCACCGTCTTTTACCACCCAGCTCAGGTCGCGACGCTCGGCAGGAGCCAGAGACTTTGCGGTTGCCAGCTTCTCCTCAGCGAAAAGGCCAGCCTCAATGCGCTTGGCTAGTTCAACCTCTAGCTCAGCATTTAGTAGCGCAACCTTACCGATTTGCTTTAGATAGTCCTTAACAGGGTCGGCTGTTGCGCCTGAAATAGTTAGGTTCTGGACTGGGATGTCATCATCGTCATCGCTCAGGACTAGTACGTCGGCAGGCAATGCGTTTACGTCAATGGTCGGTTCGGACTCTTCGTCCTTGTGTTCTTCGACTACTACTTCGACGACTTCGATAACCTCAGCAACGATCTCTTCAACTGCTTCAATTTCAATCTCGTCTTCGATGTCCTCTTCGTCATCTTCGATAACGGCAGCCTTAGCCTTGCTGGCTTTGCCAGCTGGCTTGGTTGCTTTGGCCTTGGCCTTGGACACGGTAGCGATAATAAACCTCTTTTTGGGCAGACTTTAAACCCTTGTCAAGTCGTTAGACCGGAAAGGGTTTAGCTATTAAGTATGCCACTAAAAAGTGGCCCTGGGTGCTAACAACGCTTATTTCTTTGGAATTATTCCGCGCGTGGATCATCTTTTGACATGTTGGCGAGGTACTTCTCTAGCTCCTCGGCAATCTCGTCTGCACTAGGCGGGATATTCTGTGGCTTTCCGATCGGTGAGCGCGAGGGTCCGGTTCCGGAGTTGTAACTCTGCTCGAGAGTTGCAACCAGCTTGGCCAGCTCAGCATTTTCCTCAAGCTGTGCGTTGACCTTTGCCTCGAACTTTGCAGCCCGCTCTCTAATCTCATCGGTTGGGAAAACTAAACCAGTTGCGGCAGTTATTAGCTCAAGCCCCGTGAGGGCTGCTGATGGAACCTCGTTGTCGGCAAGGTAATGCGGAACCAGCAACACGAAACCGGTCGTGCTGAGCCCGGTTTGACCAAGCTTGTACTCCAGTAAGTGGATTACGTTTCCAGGTACCTGAGTCTGAGGCTTCCACTCTGAGTACTTTTCGACAAGGTCAGATCTGTTTCCTGAGACGGTAATTCCGACCGGACGGGTATGTGGGATCGGGAACGGAATGGAGTGAACCCAGGTCAGGGAGGAGATTTCGAACCGATCTACTAAATCGGCAACGGCGGCTGCAAACGCTTCCCAGCGAAAATCCGGTTCGTAGCCCTCTAGCAAAAGGAAGGGACTGCCTGCTTCATCATGTGCCAAGTACAAACCCAAAACCGGCGGCTCGTAAGACTCAATGTGGTCTTTCTCAAACAAGAGCAATGGCCTTCTCGATCGGTAATCCAACAACTCGTCATTGCTGAAACTGACAATCAATTCATGGTCGAGGTGTGCGAAAAGGTGCTCCGAGAGCTGCGAGATTGTCTGCCCGGAGTCAGTGAAACCGGAAAGCATGGCGAGCATCGGAAGACCTTGAACCTGTTGCTCAGATTCGTAGATTCGATACAGCTCAGCCATGGCCCGATACTAACTCAATAAGCTTGGGGAATGATTAATGTCACCGTCGTCACATCATCCCCAACCTCCGCGCACCAGTTTGCTATTCCACTGTCTGACAGTGGACTTCTAGTGACGGAAGACGCCCTTACCCAGCAAATCCTTGATCTCCACAAGGCGGATAAGAGCCCAGGCACGGCAGCGAGGATTTTGGTGGGCGAGAACATTGCGCTCGTGATTGGGGTGGGTTCCAACTACAAGGCCCGAGACTTTGCTGCCGCCGCAGTTAGAGCAGCCAGTGACAAAGCACCGCTGCTTCTTCGAGCCAACAGCGCAGCCGAGGCTAAGGATCTCGCCGAGGGCGCGGTGCTTGGTCAAAAGACTCCGGCAAAATTCAAGAAAGACTCCAAGACACAGATCGATGTCCAGATAGTTTGCGCCGAAAAAGTTGACATCTCTAGGGAAGTTAGCCTTGCCAACACAATCGTGGCTATCCGCGAGTTGATAAATATGCCGGCCAACGAGCTCTGGCCCGAGAAACTAGCCAAAGAGGCGAAATCGCTGGCTAAAGGACTGCCGATTGATGTCGAGATCTGGGATGAAAAGAAGCTTGAAAAGGAGAAGTGCGGCGGAATCCTTGGCGTCGGCAAAGGCTCGGTCCGCCCACCAAGACTGGTGAAGCTCACCTATCGAGGCGGCGGAAAACACATCGCCATGGTGGGTAAAGGAATAACCTTCGACACCGGTGGTCTTTCATTGAAGCAGCCACTTTCGATGATTGGCATGAAGTACGACATGGCGGGAGCTGCCTCAGTTCTTGGAGCCATCGTTGGAGCAGCCCAGCTTGGCATCAAGGCGAACATCACAGGATTCATGTGCCTGGCGGAAAATATGCCAAGCGGTCAAGCGACTCGTCCGGGTGATGTGCTGACACTGCGGAACGGAAAGACTGTTGAGGTTCTCAACACGGATGCTGAGGGCAGGCTAGTACTCGGCGACGGACTTTCGCTTGCCTCAGAGCTCGGTCCTGATCACATCATTGACATCGCGACCCTCACTGGCGCTGCTTCAGTGGCATTGGGAAAGCGCTATGCGGGTCTTATGGGTAAGGGCGATGCGATCAGTCTTGCCAAAGAAGCTGCAGCGGAGGCAGACGAGCTTTTGTGGGAGATGCCACTTCCTGCCGAACTTCGTGAAATTCTGAAATCTGATGTTGCTGACATGGTAAATAGTCGAATTGGCGCACCGGCAGGTGGCATGTTGGTTGGCGGTTTGTTCCTTTCAGAGTTTGTGCCAAAAGATGCGAGCTGGGCTCACCTGGACATTGCCTCCTGCGCAAACAATGACTCGGCTCCCTACTCGGTTTACCCAAGTGGGGCGACCGGTGTAATGATTCGCACGTTGATTGAGATGGCTAAGCGCGCATAGCCCCGCTAGGTATTAGACTTGGTCTGTTTGGCGAGAATTTGGAGCATATACGATGGCCGATCACAACTTTGACCTGGTAATCCTTGGTAGCGGAAGCGGCGGTTACGCAGCAGCGCTAAGAGGTGCCCAACTTGGTATGAGCGTTGCGCTAATTGAGCGTGACAAGCTAGGCGGTACCTGCCTGCACCGCGGCTGTATCCCAACTAAGGCGCTGCTGCACTCAGCAGAGGTTGCCGACGTGACTCGCGAGGCTGGCTCCTACGGTGTGAACGCAACTTTCCAA
The DNA here is from genome assembly GCF_965064355.1 of Aquiluna sp. Lineage (NCBI taxonomy): Bacteria > Bacillati > Actinomycetota > Actinomycetes > Micrococcales > Microbacteriaceae > Aquiluna > Aquiluna sp. Next base: position 17,709 of record NZ_CBCHRQ010000003.1, on the reverse strand, counting down.
TCTATTGATATGACGGCGGTGAACAAGTACCGCGACTCCATCGTCGAGAAGCTTTACAAGGGACTAACCGGTCTAGTGGCCAGCAAGGACATCACCTTCGTCAATGGTGAAGGTCGCATGACTGGTCCGAAGACCATGACTGTGAATGGCGAAAACTACACCGGCAAGAACGTAGTCCTAGCCACCGGGTCAAACACCAGGACCCTAGGCATTGAGATCACTGGGCGAGTCATCACCAGCGACCAGGCACTGCAGATGGATTTTGTGCCAAACAGGGTTGCAATTCTCGGTGGTGGCGTTATCGGCGTTGAGTTTGCATCGATCTGGCGTTCATTCGGCGCTGAGGTAGTGATTATCGAAGGCCTTGACCGCCTTGTACCTAACGAGGACCCTGCCATGAGCAAGGTCTTAGAGCGTGCATATAAGAAGCGTGGAATCGAATTCAAGCTTGGTAACCGGTTCAAGACCGTAACTCAAGATGATAACGGCGTAACCATTGAGCTTGAAAACGGTGAGCAGATTTCCGCAGAGCTGCTTTTGGTAGCGGTTGGACGCGGAGCAAATGCCACCGGCTTCGGCTTTGAGGAGCAGGGCGTAACGATGGATCGTGGTTATGTTCCAACCAACGACCGTCTTCAGACCAACCTTCCCGGCGTCTACGCGGTTGGTGACATCGTCCCTGGATTGCAACTTGCTCACCGCGGATTTATGCATGGCATCTTCGTCGCCGAGGAAATAGCTGGGCTAAAGCCTGCGAGGATTGATGAGTGGGGCATCCCACGTGTTACCTACTGTGAGCCAGAGATTGCTTCTGTCGGACTAACCGAAGCACAAGCTCGCGAAAAGTTTGGCACTGACAATGTCTCAATTTACGAGTACAACCTGGCTGGTAACGGCAAGAGCAACATCTTGGGCACCGCTGGAATCGTAAAGCTAGTTAGACAGAACAACGGACCGGTGGTCGGGTTCCACATGATCGGTTCTCGAGCAGGCGAGCAGGTCGGCGAAGCTCAGCTAATTGTGAACTGGGAGGCCTACCCAGAGGATGTTGCACCACACCTGCACGCCCACCCAACCATGAACGAAGCAATCGGCGAGGCGCATCTAGCCCTTGCTGGCAAGCCACTACACGCACACGCCTAAAAAGTAAAAGGACTAAGTCATGAGCGAAGTTGTTCTTCCAGCACTTGGAGAATCTGTAACCGAGGGAACCATTACCCGTTGGCTCAAGAAGGTCGGCGACACTGTTGCCGTTGACGAGCCATTGGTTGAGGTATCAACAGACAAAGTCGACACCGAGATCCCATCGCCAGTTGCTGGCGTTGTTCAGCAAATCATGGTTCAAGAAGACGAAACCGTAGCTGTTGGCGCTGTATTAGCCATTATCGCTGATGGTGCGGCTGCCGCTCCGGCAGCAGTCGAAACTCCTGCTCCAGTAGCTGTCGAAACTCCTGCTCCAGTAGCCGCTCCAGCTCCAATCGTTGAGGCACCGGTTATCCCGGCACCCGTCGCGGCAATGCCTGTGGCGGCTGCCGTTGTTGCGCCAGTTGCAGCACCGGTTACTCCTGCCATGCCGGCTCCAGTTCCTGCTGTTGCTCCAGCACCAGTTGCGGCGGAGAGTGAATCAGACCCTAACTACATCACCCCAATCGTTCGCAAGCTAGCGCATGACATGGGCGTAAACCTGGCTGCTGTTCGAGGAACCGGCGTTGGTGGCCGTATCCGCAAGGAAGACGTAATGGCATTTGGATCAAGCGCACCAGTCGCTTCGCCATCGGCAGTTGCCCCTGCGCCCGCCGTTTCACCACTGCGCGGTACCACCGAGCCAATGTCTCGTCTACGCAAGGTGCTTGCAGAGCGTGCAGTTGCTTCGATGAACTCCAGCGCTCAGCTCACAACCGTTGTTGAGGTTGATGTCACCAAGATCGCAAACCTTCGCAAGAGCGTTCAGGCAAACTTCATGGCAAAGACCGGTGTCAAGCTGAACTTCATGCCATTCTTCGTTCTAGCGGCAGCAGAGGGACTTCAGGCTCACCCGAAGATCAACAGCTCTGTCGATGGCGAAAACATCGTTTACCACGGCACCGAGAACGTCAGCTTCGCAGTTGATACCGAGCGTGGATTGCTCACTCCTGTGATTCGCAATGCAGCTTCGCTAAACATCGCGCAGACTGCTCAGCAGATTGCGGAGCTTGCAGACCGCACGCGCAACAACAAGCTGACTCCAGACGAGCTAAGCGGTGGAACATTCACCTTTACTAACACCGGTTCACGTGGAGCGTTATTCGATACTCCGGTGGTGTTCTTGCCTCAGAGCGCGATCCTGGGAACGGGTATCGTCACCAAGCGCCCAGTAGTAGTGACTGACGCTGAAGGCAACGAGTCGATTGCTATTCGCTCAATGGTTTACCTCGCGCTTAGCTACGATCACCGTCACATCGATGGCGCAGACGCATCTCGCTACCTAACCGATGTAAAGGCTCGCCTTGAGGCTGGTGCTTTCGAAGCAAATCTAGGTATCTAGCTTGCAAAGAGGTTTAGGTGCCTGAGTTTATTGACCTTGCTTTCGCCCCGAACTACATAAGTTATGCAGACGCTTACCAAAAGCAACTTGAGATTCATGCTCAGGTTGTCGCAGGCAAAATCCCAAACACTGTCTTACTTCTCGAGCACAGCTCGGTCTACACCGCCGGCAAACGCACGGAAGCCCAGGAGCTGCCGCTAGATGGAAGTGAATTCGTAGAGACCAATCGCGGTGGCAAGATCACCTGGCACGGCCCTGGCCAGCTAGTTGGTTATGCAATCATGCGACTCCCCCAGCCAATCGACGTTGTGAATTATGTGCGTTGGATGGAACAGGTGCTAATCGACGTTTTAGCCCGCCTTGGTGTGAAGGGCGAGCGAGTCGAAGGTCGAACCGGAGTTTGGTTTGAAACTGAAGGCGGGTTTGAAAAAGTTGCCGCAATCGGAATTCGAGTTGCCGAGAAGGTAACGATGCACGGCTTTGCCCTGAACTGCAATAACTCACTCGAGCCATACGAGCACATCATCGCCTGTGGCATTTCTGATGCGAAGACGACAACCCTGAGCAGAATTCTCGGGCGTGATGTAAGCGTTAAAGAAGCCGCTATTCTTGTAAAAGAACTGATGGGAGAGATACCAAGTGCCAGAATCTAAGCCTGAGCGCAAGCTACTCCGCCTTGAGGTTCGCAACAGCGAGACCCCGATTGAGCGCAAGCCTCCGTGGATAAAAATCACCGCCAAAATGGGCCCGGAATACCAGCAACTGCACTCTCTGGTGAAAGACCAGGGACTTCACACTGTTTGCCAAGAAGCCGGATGCCCAAACATCTTCGAGTGTTGGGAAGACCGTGAGGCGACATTCCTAATTGGTGGCTCGCAGTGCACCAGACGATGCGATTTCTGCCAGATTGACACCGGTAAGCCAGCTGACTTTGACGCTGACGAGCCAAGACGTGTTGGTGAATCCGTAAAGACCATGAACCTCCGCTACGCAACCGTTACGGGTGTGGCAAGAGACGACCTTGAGGACGAAGGCGCTTGGCTTTACGCCGAGACCATTCGTCAGATCCACCAGCAGTCCCCCGGCACTGGCGTAGAGATTTTGATCCCTGACTTCAGCGGCAAGCCGGAACTTCTTCAGTTGGTTTTTGACGCGCAGCCAGAGGTATTTGCGCACAACGTCGAAACCGTTCCAAGGATTTTCAAGCGCATCAGACCGGCATTCAACTATGACCGATCTCTAGACGTGATCACCCAGGGCAGAAAAGCTGGAATGGTCACCAAGTCCAATCTGATTCTGGGCATGGGCGAAGAGCGTTCTGAGATTACTCAAGCGCTTCAGGACCTGCATGACGCGGGAACTGACATCATCACAATCACTCAGTATCTGAGGCCTTCACCAAGACACCACCCTGTTGAACGCTGGGTTAAACCAGAGGAATTCATTGAGATGGCCAAAGAAGCCGAAGAAATGGGATTCCTTGGAGTGCTATCCGGTCCATTGGTTCGTTCCAGTTACCGGGCCGGTCGACTTTGGGCAACGAGCATGCTAGCTAAGGGTCGACCGATTCCTGAGCACCTGCAACATTTAGCCGACAAGCTTGAGTTCGCGCAAGCTAGCGCGATTGCCTGAGTAAACTACTCCCGTGGCTAAGAATCCAAAATCTCCTGGCAAATTGCGCCAGTTACTGCGTGTATACAAAATCACCGCAAAGAAAGACCCGACCGCCCTATGGCTTTCCATTTTGGGGTTCCTATTGGTTCTGGGCGCAAGCTTCCTAATCGGATTCCTGGTCAATGGCTTCGGAACTCTTGGCTTCTGGCTGTGGATTGCCACTGGGCTGCTATCGGCAGTACTGACTTTTATGATCGTGATGTCAAGACGCGCCGAGCGAAACGCCTACATTCAAATCGAAGGCCAGGCCGGAGCGGTTGGAGCGGTTCTAGACTCCCAGATTCGCAAAACCTGGCGCACCTCGCCAATGCCCATCGCCGTAAACCCGAAGAGCCGTGACGCTGTCTACCGAATGATTGGTCCAGCTGGTGTCGTGTTGATTGGCGAGGGACCCTCGGCGAGAGTTCAGCAGATGCTGGAAGACGAATCGCGCCGAATTTCTCGCAGCGCGCCTGGAGTTCAGATTCACAAGGTTCGTGTCTCATTAGATGGTGGAGTTCGCCTTTACGCCCTGCTAAAGACCGTATACAAGTTGAAAAAGTCTCTCACCCGATCAGAGGTTAGCGCCGTGGCTAATCGTCTGGACTCGCTTGCTGGTTCATCGGCTCTACCGATTCCTAAGGGAATTGACCCGATGAGAGCAAGACCGCCTAAGCGCAAGGCTTAACATTCCTGAAACATTTGGGCGGTAGTTTATTTTCATTCCGACCGGAATGTTGCTACAAGCACAACCTATGAGAGGGAACAGCCATGTTCAAAACTGCCTCTGAGGTGATTGCATACATCAAGGAAAACGACGTTAAGTTCCTAGATGTGCGCTTCACCGACCTACCAGGCGTTCAGCAGCACTTCAACTTGCCAGTGTCTCAGATCAACGAAGAATTCTTTGCCAATGGGCAGCTCTTCGACGCATCCTCGATTCGCGGTTTTGCTTCAATCCATGAGTCAGACATGCAGTTGATTCCAGATGTGACCACTGCATACATCGACCCATTCCGCATCGAGAAGACTCTGATCATCTCGTTCGACATTTACAACCCTCGCAACGGTGAGCTTTACCACCGCGACCCAAGACAGGTCGCACACAAAGCTGAGCGCTACCTAGCGTCCACCGGAATCGCAGACACCGCATTCTTTGCACCAGAGGCTGAATTCTTCATCTTCGATGAGGTTCGCTACGAGACCAAGTCCAACACCGCTTTCCACATCGTGGATTCGGTTGAAGGTGCTTGGAACTCGGCACGTCAGGAAGAGGGCGGAAACCTAGGTAACAAGACTCCATTCAAGGGTGGTTACTTCCCTGTTTCTCCAGTTGACCACTTAGCTGACATTCGCGACACCATCGTTTTGGAGCTAGAGGCAGCCGGTCTTGATGTTGAGCGCAGCCACCACGAGGTTGGTACTGCTGGTCAGTGTGAGATCAACTACCGTTTCGACACCCTGGTGAAGTCTGCAGATGACGTACTGAAGTTCAAGTACATCGTCAAGAACGTAGCTCACCAGTACGGCAAGACCGCAACCTTTATGCCTAAGCCACTATTTGGTGACAACGGTTCCGGTATGCACGTTCACCAGTCACTCTGGAAAGACGGCAAGCCACTGTTCTATGACGAGTCCGGCTACGGCGGCCTTTCTGACCTAGCACGCTGGTACATCGGAGGACTTCTAAAGCACGCTCCGAGCTTGCTTGCGTTCACCAACCCAACCGTGAACTCCTACCACCGTCTAATTCCAGGCTTTGAGGCACCAGTGAACCTGGTCTACTCGGCTGGTAACCGCTCGGCTGCCATTCGTATCCCAATGACTGGCTCAAACCCGAAGGCTAAGCGCATTGAGTTCCGCGCTCCTGATGCATCTGGAAACCCTTACCTAGCCTTCGCAGCAATGCTGATGGCTGGACTTGATGGCATCAAGAACCGCACTGAGCCTCACGCTCCGGTTGACAAGGACCTATACGAGTTGCCACCAGAGGAAGCTAAGACCATTCCTCAGGTTCCTGGCTCGCTAGGCGATGTCCTTGTGGCTTTGGAGCAGGACAACGAGTACCTCAAGCAGGGCAACGTCTTCACCGACGACCTGATTGAGACCTGGATCGACTACAAGCGTGAGAAGGAGCTAAAGCCATTGGCGCAGCGCCCTCACCCTTACGAGTTCGAGCTTTACTACGGCGTCTAATAAGTCAATTGATTACAGGCGGGCCTTGGGGTCCGCCTGTTTTCATTTAAGCGAAGTGCTTTTCGAATGCAGTTCTAGCCTTGCGCGTTACCGAGAGATAGTTCTCTTCAAGTAACTGCGAATCCCCCGGCTGATACTCGAGAATTCTTGCCATTGCGTCGAGCTGGCGCAGATCAGTTGGCAACTGGTCGGTTCTCTTATCGCTGGCTAGCACCTCAGCGCTGCGGCATCTTGAGGCAATGAACCAACCGGAGGCTAAGCGCTGAATGTCTTCGGCAGGGATCAAGCCCTGGGCTCTTAGTGCCTCCAAGGCTTCGGAGGTTGAAGTTGTTTGCAAAGCCGGGACCTTGTTGGCGTGCTGCAGTTGCAAGAACTGCACCAGCCACTCAACATCTGAGATGGAGCCTCTTCCGAGCTTCAGGTGCCTGGCTGGGTCTGCTCCCTGCGGGAGCCTTTCGGTCTCGACGCGGGCTTTGATACGGCGAATTTCAATCAGGTTCGCCTTGGAAATCTCTTCGGGGTAGCGATAAAGATCGATCAGACCGGTAAATTCCTCCTGAAGATCCTTGGATCCAACTACAACTCTTGCTCGCAATAGAGCTTGGAACTCCCAGGCGTCAGCCCAGCGCTCGTAGTAGCCGGCATAGCCGGCTACTGAACGCACTCTTGGGCCATTTTTGCCCTCAGGCCTGAGATCCAAATCGAGTTCAAACTCCAGGAGTGAATCCTTCGAGAGGGAAAGTAGTAGCTGGGAAACTTTCTCTGCTTCAGCCTGAGCAGTTAGCTTGTCAGATTGATAAACCAGCATGCCATCAGCATCCGATCCAAACCCGAGTTCCATGCCGCCCCAGCGGCCCATGGCGATAACCCCGAAGTCCAGATCTGAGCCGCTTGCTTGCTTAGCGAGTATCACCATTGAAATGACGTAAGCGTCAGTTATGGCGGTAAGTCCTTCCGAAATCTGAGTCATTGTTGTTGCTCCCAAGACTGCGGAACTCGCAATACGGAGTATCTCTCGCCTTCTCACCTGCCTCAGGGCCTCGGAACACTGATCAGGATCAGTTGAGCGTTCGATTATGGCTGACATCTCGTCAACGATCACCTGTCGCTCAAGCGGCATTAGGGAATCCTCATCGCTGAACCAAACTGACGAATCCGGAATGTGCTCGAGTAGCCGTGCGATAAAGGCGGATGACGACAGCACTCGCATTAAGCGTTCCGCAGCTCCCGAGGAATCGCGAAGCATTTTTAGGAACCAGTGGGTCTCACCCAGGCTCTCACTCAATCTCCTGAAAGAGATAAGTGCTCTATCGGGGTCTATGCCCTCGGCCATCCATCGCAATAGCACCGGAAGGAGTGTGCGCTGGATTACCGCTCGCCGGGATACGCCGGAGGTGAGAGCGGCGATGTGAGAAACCGCGCCTTTTGCATCGCTAAAACCTAAAGCGCTGAGTCGATCAAGCACTTCCTCGTCCGTTAGCTGGACATCGTTAGGGCTCAGAGAAGCCATGGCCGTCAGAAGTGGACGATAGAAGACGCTGTCATGCAGTGCAGCTACTTCGCCGCGAACCCTATTCCAAAGCTCTTCAAGGCTCGCCGAGGTTAGGCCCATACCTCTTGCGATCCGCCTGAGATCTGAGTCGTCGAGTGGAATTAGATGGTCTCGCCGAAGCTTAGAAAGCTGAACACGGTGCTCGATCGCCCTGAGTGTTTGGTAGTGAGAAGTGAAAACCTCGGCATCGCTTCTGCCAATCAAGCCAGCCTTACTAAGAGCTTGGATGGCGGACAGGGTGTCGGAAACTCGGACTGATTCGTCTGTGACGCCATGGACTAGCTGCAGCAATTGAGCGGTGAATTCGACATCTCTAAGCCCACCTCGACCGAGCTTGATCTCGCGATCTTTCTCGCCTGCAGGAATCAAATCGAGGACTCGCTTGCGCATATTGCGAGCGTTCTCAACGATTCCGGCGCGATTGGTTCTCCCCAAGACCAAAGGTTTAATGACTTGCTCGTATTGCCTACCCAAAACTTCGCTTCCCGCCACAAAACGTGCTTTGAGCAGTGCTTGGAACTCCCAGTCCTCAGCCCACTTTTGGTAGTAGCTGAGGTGCGCTTCGAGGCGACGAACTAAAGCTCCGGACTTGCCCTCGGGTCTGAGGTTTGGGTCCACTTCCCACAGACCAGGTTCGAGACTTGGTTCCGAGATGATGCGACCGAGCTTGGTGGCCAGGCGCGTGCCAATCTCAATGACATTCTCGCCCTCGCCAGCTACCACATAAATTACATCGACGTCCGAGACATAGTTGAGCTCTCTTGCACCACACTTTCCCATTGCGATGACTGCGAGCTCGGTTGCTTGGATCTCTTCTGGCGTGTAACGAGCCTCCTGAACTACTTCTCGGCGAGCAATCTTCAACGCTGCCCCTAGAGCACCCGCCGCCAAGTCGCTTAACGCAGCAGTTACTGCTTGGATTGGCGCTTTGTAGTCCGAGTGACCAAGATCGAAGTCCGCGACCCTCACCAGCTGAGTCAGATAAGAGACCTTCAAATTATCTTGGGAAGAGTCATCTAGCAAAAGAAGCTGCTCAGGGGCGGGTATGCGAGCTGGGGCCGCAAAAAGTGAAAGTAACTGCGGGTGTCTAAGCAGAAAGTCAGATAGACCATTGCTGGCGGCTAGCACCCTGCAAAGACGCTCAGCCTGATCGTGCTTTGCGAGAATCTTAGACAAGCCTTTTGGTTCTATTTCCGCTAGCCGAATTAGGACGTCTAAGGCTCGATCAGGAGAGGAACTTGTCGAGATTGCAGCTAGTGCACCGTGACCACGATCTCCGACGAGCTTTACCAGTTGTTCAAGCTTCGGAACGGTTTCGCTCAGCGCTTCAAAACCCAGACGAGCTAACTCGCTAAGCGATGAGCTTCTGGAATCCACCATCTAGAGCGTGCGGAGGTTTTGCTCTAGCTCGAATTGGGTTACCTGAGAACGGTAATGTGCCCACTCGTTACGCTTATTTGCAAGCACGTAGCTGAAAACCGATTCGCCCAAAACCTCTGCGGCAAGTTCGGATGACTCCAGCTTTCTAATGGCGTGATCAAGTGATTGTGGCAATGCTTCAATTCCCATAGCGCGGCGTTCCATGTCGCTAAGTGACCAGACATCGTCCTCAGTCTCCGGAGATAGCTCGTAGCCCTCTTCGATGCCCTTCAAGCCAGCTGAAAGCAGCAGAGCGTAGGCAAGGTAAGGGTTGGCAGCGGAATCCATTGCGCGATACTCGATGCGAGTGCTCTGACTCTTCTCAGGCTTGTGCAGTGGAACGCGAATCAGGGCGGAACGGTTGTTGTGGCCCCAGCTAACGTAGCTAGGAGCCTCTCCGCCACCCCACAGGCGCTTGTAGCTGTTTACGTACTGGTTGGTGACCAAAGTCAACTCCGGGGCGTGACGAAGGATGCCAGCTATGAACTGACGTGCGACGTTGCTAAGGTGGTACTTGGCGGCTGGGTCAAAGAACGCGTTGCGGTCACCCTCAAACAGCGAGAAGTGAGTGTGCATACCCGAACCCGGGTGGTTGGTAAAAGGCTTTGGCATAAAGGTGGCGTAGACACCCTGCTCGATAGCAACTTCCTTGACTACCGTTCTAAAGGTCATGATGTTGTCGGCCATCGAAAGCGCATCGGCGTAACGAAGGTCGATTTCGTTCTGCCCGGGACCGCCCTCGTGGTGGCTGAACTCAACAGAAATACCAAGCTGCTCAAGCATCGTCACTGCGCGACGACGGAAGTCGTGCGCAGTTCCACCTGGGACATTGTCAAAGTAACCGGCGGTATCAACCGGAACAGGTAGACCGTTTGCATCAAGCTCTGGGCTTTTCAGAAGGTAAAACTCAATCTCAGGGTGGACATAGAAGCTAAAGCCCATCTTGGCGGCCTTGTCCAAGGCACGACGAAGCACGTTTCTAGGGTCCGCTGCTGCTGGCTTGCCGTCAGGGGTTGCGACATCGCAAAACATACGAGCGGCTGGGTCTACGGTTCCGCGCCACGGGAGAATCTGGAAGGTTGATGGGTCTGGCATAGCCAGCATGTCCGCTTCGCTAGTTCTAGCTAATCCCTCGATGGCCGAGCCATCAAAACCAATGCCCTCGGCGAAGGCTCCCTCGATTTCGGCAGGTGCCACGGCGACCGACTTTAGGGTGCCGGCGACGTCGGTAAACCATAGTCGGATGAACTTCACGCCACGCTCTTCAATGGTGCGAAGTACGAACTCTTGCTGCTTGTCCATTAGACCTCCTGCTACTAGCTAATAGGCTAGTGGCTGTGCCAGAAATAAAAGTGGGTTTAGCGCAGACAAACCCGGTCGTAGGAGACTACGAAAACAACGCTGCTGTGATCCACAGCATGATGGCTCAAGCGCACTCAGAGGGGCTTGACCTTATTGTTTTTGGAGAGCTGGCACTCAATGGCTACCCGCTTGGAGACCTTAGCTACCGCAGGGATGTAATCCAAGCCGGACAGCTGTCCCTAGAGCAATTGATAGCAAAATCCCAAGCCTTTCCTGCCCTTACGATCGTGCTTGGTCACGCAGCGCTTAGTGCTAATGGACACTCCAGCATCCAATCTTCTGATGCCATCGCAACCAACAGCGCATCTGTGTTTAGCCAAGGAAAGCTGATTGGCCGCTACGACAAACAAAAACTGCCTAACTACGACGTTTTCGATGACTGGAGGAATTTCATCCCCGGCAACAGCGAACTGGTATTTGATGTTGCGGGAACCAAGTGTGCAATTGCTATCTGCGAGGACATTTGGGATGAGAATCCGACTCGCTCGGAAAAACTGAAGGGGCTGGGTGTCGAGCTTCTCATCGTGCCAAATGGTTCACCGTACACTCGCGAAAAGAGCCAGCAGCGTAGGGTCGCGGCTAAAGGATTTGCTCAAGGCATGAGCCTCGCCTATGTGAATCTGGCCGGTGGTCAAGACGAGCTGGTTTTTGATGGCGATAGCTTCCTGATTGATGAAGCCGGCAATGAGATTGTGACCGCTGGGTTGAACCCTGGGCTCTATGGCAGATTCAATACTTCACCTGCAGACAAAGATATCTACACTCGGCTCTTTGATGTTTTGGTTATTGGACTTAGGGACTACCTGCAAAAAACAGGTCAGCGCAAAGTGGTTCTTGGCCTGAGCGGTGGTATCGACTCCGCGCTCTGCGCAGCAATTGCCAAGGAGGCTGTTGGAGCGGAAAACGTAACCGGCGTGCTTTTGCCATCTCGGTACTCATCTGATCACTCGCTCAGTGATGCTAGGGAACTTGCCCAAAACTTAGGTATCGAGCATCGCACAATTGAGATCGATGCAGCTCACAAGGCCTTTGAGTCAAGCCTTAAGCTCAGTGATCTTGCACAGGAGAACATTCAAGCCAGAATCAGGGCCGTGATCCTGATGGGTATTTCAAACTCTGAGGGTCATCTTCTAATTTCGACGGGAAACAAGTCTGAGGTAGCGGTTGGCTACAGCACAATGTATGGGGACGCAGCTGGTGGATTCGCTCCCATCAAAGATGTTTACAAGACAGATGTTTGGAAACTTGCCGAGACCTATAACCAAATCCGAGGCTTCGATGCGATTCCTAGAAACTCGATCACCAAGGCCCCTAGCGCAGAGCTAAGACCTGGGCAGTTGGATAAGGATTCCCTCCCCGACTACGAACTCTTGGATGCCATTTTGGCGCTACTAATTGAGGGCAAGCTCACTGTTGCCGAGATCGTAAATCAAGGATTCGACGCCCATACGGTGGCAAGGATTGACGGCATGGTTAGGGCTTCAGAGTGGAAGCGATCCCAGGGCGCAATTGGCACCAAGACAACTTCTATTGCCTTTGGTCGTGGTCGCAGAGTTCCGCTCACCACTAGATTTGGTGAGCTATGAAAATTAGAACTTCCACGCTTTTAGCCCTGAAGCAAAAGGGTCAGCGTTTCTCTTGCCTAACAAGCTACGACGCACTAACCGCAGAGATCTTTGATGAGGCTGGTATCGAAGTGATTTTGGTTGGCGATTCCGCGAGCAATACCGTACTGGCGAACGACGGCACCGTGCGGATAACCCTGGATGAGATGTTGATCTTCGGTCGCGCTGTTTCAAGAAGTGCTAAAGACGCATTAGTCGTTCTCGACATGCCTTTTGGAAGCTACGAGATCTCAGCCCTCCAGGCTGTTGAAAATGGGATCAGGGCGATGAAGGAATCCGGTGCCGCGGCGATAAAACTTGAGGGTGCCCGCACCGAGCAGATCAAGGCCCTCGTCGATGCTGGCATTCCAGTAATGGGTCACGTTGGCTTCACTCCCCAGTCGGTCCATGCCCTTGGTGGCTTCAAGGTTCAAGGACGAGGAGATGGCGGAGACGACATCCTGAGAGACTGCCTTGCTATCCAGCAGGCTGGTGCTTTTGCCGTGGTGCTTGAAATGGTCCCCGCTGATCTTGCCGAGCGCATCACCAAAGAGCTAAGCATTCCAACTATCGGGATTGGCGCTGGTATCAAGACTGATGCGCAGATCTTGGTCTGGACGGACTTTGCAGGTCTTGGAGACAAAGCGCCATCATTTGCCAAGCAATATCTGAACCTTCGTCAAGATCTTTCAAACGCTGCGGTGAACTATCGCAGTGAGGTCCTCAATGGCGAGTTTCCAACCGCTGAGCAAAGCTTTAGCTAGACCACTTATCTGAGGACTCATCCTCTTTACGAAGCGCTGCTGCTCGCCTGGCGATAATTTCGACTGCGTTCTTAGCCTCTTGCATAGTGGCAAATGGGCCAAGTCGATCTAGCGATAGTGACTGCTTACCAATTTCGACCTCTTGGGTCTTGGTATTGAACCAATATTCGTCTTTCGCCATGGTCTGAGCCTAGTAAAGCAAGAATGAAAATAGAATCGTGCTCATGCCAAAAGACAAAAATGGAAAGCTTGTGCCCGGGAGGCTATCCCCCGCTAGAGCCGTACCTAATGGCATCGCAAGACCCGAGTATGTCGGAAAGTCCGGGCCTGCACCCCATATCGGTGGCGATAAGTACGACCAAGAAACCATCCAGCGCATCAGGGTCGCATCAAAGATTGCAGCCCAGGCCCTCGATTTGGTGCTAGAGAGCGCAAAGCCAGGCATGACAACCGACGACCTGGACCGAATTGGCCACGATTTTCTGATCTCCCAAAATGCCTACCCATCCACTTTGGGATATCGTGGTTTTCCAAAATCACTTTGCAGTTCCATGAATGAGATCATTTGTCACGGAATACCAGACGACACGGTTTTAGAAGACGGAGATCTTCTTAACATCGACATCTCTGCGTTTATCGGCGGGGTCCACGGCGACACCAACGGCACGGTTTTAATTGGCGAGGGTTCCCAAGAGTTAGCAAATTTGGTTTCCAGAACCAAAGAGGCCATGCATCGCGGAATTAGCGCGGCCATGCCAGGTCGACAGGTAAACATAATTGGCAGGGCAATTCAGACCTATGCCAAGCGCTTCAACTATGGAGTCGTAAAGGAATTCACCGGCCACGGCGTCGGCCCAAGTTTCCACACCGGATTGATAATCCCGCACTATGACGAACCTGAATACGACACTTTGATTGAAGTTGGGATGGTCTTCACGGTTGAACCAATGATCACCTTGGGAACCGCGGATTGGGACATGTGGCAGGACGGCTGGACTGTCACCACAAAAGACAAGCAACACACCGCACAGTTTGAACACACCATCTTGATTACCGAAGATGGTCCAGAAATCCTTACGGAGGCATAAGTGGGAAAAAGAGCCATTGGAATTGACATTGGTGGCACGGGCATCAAAGCCGCCATCGTTGACATCAAGCGAGGCGAACTGGTCTCCGAGCGAATTCGTGTCGAAACCCCAGCCGGTGGCGAGCCAGAAGACATCGCGGAGGCCTGCAACTCCATAATCGATTCACTTGGCGTATCCCACAGAAACTACCCGGTTGGTATTTGCTTCCCCGCGGTGGTCAAGCACGGCTTCACCCAATCCGCGGCAAATGTCTCTAAGCGCTGGATTGGCCTCAACGCAGACGAGCTGTTTGACAAGACACTCAATCGCCACACCCACGTCATAAACGACGCAGATGCTGCAGGTTTAGCGGAGGTTAAGTTCGGAGCGGGTAGGGGCTCTCACGGACTTACCATCATGACAACACTTGGCACCGGCATTGGAACCGCCCTGTTCTACAACGGTGTACTAATTCCAAACGCAGAGCTTGGCCACCTTGAAATCGAAGGCGTCGACTACGAAACCCAGGCTGCCTACAGTGCTATGGAGCGAGATCGGCTTTCTTTTGAGCAATGGGCTGAGCGCTTGCAGAAGTACTACTCCACGCTTGAGCGTCTTTTAGTCCCGGATCTATTCATTGTTGGTGGTGGTGTCTCTAAGAACCACGAGAAATTCCTGCCGCTACTGAACCTGAAAACCAAAATTGTGCCAGCCACCACCAAGAATTCAGCGGGCATTATTGGAGCAGCATCGCTGGCATACGCGTCCAGCGAAGATTAGTAGATGGGTCAACCGATACGCCGGGTTCTGTCGTGGACGATCATCTATCTCGACTTGCAATTGCTCACAAGTTCTAGCGACCTACCCGAAGGCTAAGCGAGCAGCTCATAGCGCCTTCTGCTTGGTCTTGCTCCCGATGAGGTTTACATAGCCAGCACAGTCACCTGCGCTGCTGGTGGTCTCTTACACCACCGTTTCACCCTTACCCTTGCGGGCGGTTTACTTTCTGTTGCACTATCCCTCGGATTACTCCGGGTGGGCGTTACCCACCATCGTGCTCTTTGGAGCCCGGACGTTCCTCGACTATGTCGCGACCGCCTGGTTGACCCATCTAGCTAAAGCCTACTTAGTTGGCAGATGTTGGCAAGAATTAATTACAAAGACCTCTGCAAAGTTTGGACCGAAGTAACGAACAACAGACACCGAAGCCGGAGCAAACTGCAGGGTCCAACTAAGCGAAACTGGACCTCCAAGCGCATGCCTGAGAATCGCACGAAGCGGCATCATGTGGCTGACAATCGCTACCGTCTGGCCATTGAACTCGGTGATTGCCTCAGTAAGTGCAGACCTAACCCTTAGTTCAAGGTCATCGACCGACTCTCCCTGAGGGGGCTTCGCGCTCATAGATCCTCGCCAGTTGGAGATCTCTTGAGCGCTGGATGCTTCCTTCGCAGCTATCGAGTGACCTTCCCAATCACCAAATCCAATCTCCTTGAATCTGGCATCGGCCTGCATGCCGACTTCAAAGTGCTTTGCAACTGCGGTCGCGGTTTGCGTGGCACGAGGCTGCGGGGAATGTAGCACCTTTGATATCGTCCCTAAACCGAAGCGCGCCAACAGTTCGTCTGCCTCTTTAGAGGCAAGCTCAGCTTCTAGGAAACCTAGTTCGCTGAGCGTAGGATCCTCACCGCTACTGCCGCTTATAAGATTCGACTCGGTGAGCTGGGTGTGCCCGTGTCGGATCAGTACGAAAGTTGTGGGTTCAATACTTTGTCTTGGCGAGCGGATGCTCTTGGGTTGGATTGAGCTCAGGGAAAGCTCCACTGAGTCTCCGAAATCCCCCTCATCCAAGGCACGATTGGCAGCTGCATCCGCAGCCGAATTCTGCTCCCTCGGGACCCACTGCAATTCAACCGAGAGATTGCGCATTATCCGAATTGCCTCGTGGGCCAATTCTCTGAGCTCGGGGTGCTTTATCTGCCAGCGGCCGCTTAGTTGCTCGACGACCAACTTCGAATCCATCCTGACTAACACCTTGGAACCTGGCCAGTTCGTCTCGATGTGTCTAAGACCTGCTATAACCGCTTGGTACTCGGCGTAATTGTTGGTCCTGATACCAAGGTTCTCACCAAGTTCAGCAATGAGAGTGCCTGAGCTGTCGTACACAACTGCCCCATATGCTGCTGGCCCTGGGTTACCTCGAGAGGCCCCATCGGCATAGAGGACGAAGTTCATCGAATCAGAATCGCCTGGCACACTGGGCAGCTAGCTAACTCGTCGGTTGGAACATGATGAAGCTCTGAAAGTGCGGTTGCGGTGATGGTCATGTTGCATGCGGTGCAGGTGTTCTTCTGAAGCTTTCCAATAGCAATTCCTCGTAAGAGTCGAGCTTCAAATCTCTCCAGTACCTCCTGGGAAACCAGCTTGCGCAGAGCGGAAGCGGCTTCAAAATTTGCCTGGTGCTTAGTTTTTAGTTCAGCTAATTCCATTTGCACGCGTGCCTTGGTGATCTGGAAGTCCTCTTCCAATTTCTGACCAAGCACTTCAAGCTCATGCATTCGCATGTCCGACTCGCTCTTTTGCTCTAGTAATTCAATCTCGGCATCCTCGAGGTCATTGGCTCGCTTAGCCAATGTTTCAAGCTCGTGCTGGATACCTAGTGCGTCTCGAGGTACTGCTGTCTTAGTTAGCCGATCTTTGTCGGTCGCAACTCTCTTGTTTACAAGTGCGAGGTCAGCCTCTAGACGTTCGAGTTCCCGAACAAGGGTCTCATTCTGAGCTCTGGTCGCACTTATCTCAGCGGAGTTTGAAAGTTGGGCACTTCGTGCTGATTCGAGGTCTGCCCCAGACGCCAGAAGCTTGGCTTCCTGCTCGAGTTTACGATTCTCAAAAATTAGCTCTTGTAGCGCAAAGAGGTTCTCTAAGTCGCCGTTGACTAACTTCATTGCATCACCGCAAACGTCCATGGGTCAGTATTGATTTCACTAACCACAAACTCTACTTGGCTATTGAGCTTCTCAAGCTGCGACTTGGCGCTCTCGAGCCAAACCCACTCGGCAGCCCAGTGCGAGATATCCATAAGTGCTGGACCGCTTCCCAACTTGCCTTGCTCCGAAAAATCTTGAGCTGGATGGTGTCGAAGGTCTGAGGTGATGTAGAGATCCACGTCGGATTGCGCGACTGCGATGAGGTAACCATCCCCCGCACCGGCAAGAACCGCCACCTTAGAGATCAAACGTTCTGGATCTCCGGATACTTTCACGCCCTGGGCAACGGCTGGAATCCGCTTGGCTACAAACCTTGCGAAATCCAAAAGCGTGAGCGCCTTTGGCGTCTGACCTATAACAACGTGATTGTTAGCCGTCGCCAAAGGCGATAGCTTTTGAAGGCCCAGGGCCTTAGCCAAAGACTGAGTGACTCCATCGACCTGGAAATCCGCATTGGTGTGGGCGGAGAAAACCGCGAGATTATTTCTAATCGCAAAAGAAGAATTTGCTCCCTTGAAACCCAGGTCGGAGAATTCAAATGCTCCACGAAGGAACATCGGGTGGTGACTAACGATTAACTG
>NZ_CBCHRQ010000002.1:0-50654 GCF_965064355.1 Aquiluna sp. | reverse complement strand
CCCTCGGAGAATTCGCCTAGTGGCCTATGGCGCCAGCTTGGAAAGTTGGTTGGGTGCAAGCCCTCGGGGGTTCGAATCCCCCATTCTCCGCCAGCAACTCCCTTGATTTAGAGCCTGAGAAGGCACTTCTGAGAGGGAGTTTTTGTTTGATTGTGCAAGTGTGTGTGCAAATGGTTACTAGGTTTGCACTGGTGTCGGCTCAAGTATTGGACGACTTGCTTGCTTCGATGTGGATAGCCGAACCTGATCTGCTGTTGCTCTCCGGATTTCCCAAGATTTTGTGTTGCCTGGATTTGCAAACCAGGCCAGAAACGGGTCGGTTCAGAATAGAAATGTGTATTTCAGGCGCCGTAACTGCAGTGAAACAAAGACCGTTGAGACATGTTCGTGGACACCCTAAATTGCGAAATGTAGTCGATTGTTGATCCAAAGTCTGAAGGCCTCAGATTTTGATCACCCAACTTATCTAGCAGGTGCTGCCGTGCTAGCTCGTTCAATGAGTTGACAGTTCATGACAATGTGCGCAGGTTCGGAGTTCGGCTCAGCAATCTTCCTAAGAAGCTCATTTAGGGCAATCTCAACAATTTCTTGAGCAGGCTGCATCACTACAGTCAAGGGCGGAGAGGTGAAGCGAGAGGTAGCACTGCCATCAAAGCTTATGACTGACATTTCGGAGGGTACTGAAATACCCCTCTCCGAGAGTGCAGCAAGTAATCCTTGAGCCTGAGCATCCGAAGCAACGAAAACAGCGGTGGGTTTCAAATTCGTCATATCAATAAGTTCTGCCGTTGCGTCCCAGCCCCCCTGGGCCGTATAGGGAGCTCTCACAATGAGGGAATCAGAATCACTAAACCCAGATTCCTGCTGGGCTAAACGCCAACCGGAAATACGCTCGTCACTGGTTGGAACTTCCTGTGGACCAGATAGGCATGCGATTGTTTCGTGACCGAGCTGGTGAAGATAGTGAACCGCTTTCCTTGATTCGAGTTCGTTATTCACGTGAACACTCGAAACTCTCGACCGCTCGGAAATATGGTCAATTACCACGATAGGAACTTGGTCTCTTCCTAGGGCTTGCAGAGACTCGAAGGCGGAGGTCGACAGAACTATCAATCCATCCACCTGACGATCAAGAAGCCCACGAATGCTTCCGATATCCTGTTCACGATCATTGCGGGATATGGAAATTTGAATCGAATATCCGAGTTCCGCTGCTTGTTCTTCGATTTGATCAGCAAGTTCAGCTAGATAAGGGTTGACCGGCGAGGGCATTATCATTCCGATTGTCTTTGTTGCCCCTCGCCTTAGGCCAGCAGCAAGAGCATTCGGCGTGTAGCCGAGCTGTTTTACCGCGGCAAGTACATTTAATCGAGTGGGCTCTGAGACGTGACGCGGGCCTCCGTTTAGCACGTAGCTGACTACCGACGGCGATACTCCGGCCAAGGCAGCAACGTCTGCGCGCTTTACCAATTGCCCACCTCTATGAAACTAATTGGATAATCAGTTAGGTCTTGTTGCTTAGTCTACATCAAGCCCTAGAGTCGCCACTTTTCCCACTCTCCAGGCAACGGAGTCCAGGGAAAGATCATGAAAACCCGCAAGCGCGCTATGTAGTTTGTCCTGAAAGGGGGAGATCCAGCTCTCTTCCAAATTCCCTTCGCCGAAATAAACGCCAAGGATTGCACCTGCTGCAGAACCAAAACTATCTGTGTCGTTGCCTTGGTATAACTGAATTTTCAACCCTTCTGAAATACTGCCAGCGAAGCAAACTGAGTTAACAACTGTTCCAATTTCCTGGAAAATTTTGCAATGACCGAAGTCTCCATACCTCCCATGAATCAACTCATAGGCAGATTCCCAAGTTGGCGAATTCATGACGGAGTCGATAGCGTATGCGATCGCCTCATGTAAACGTGACTTCTGAGGGATGAACTCTAAAGCGCGGCGGAATATTGCCTCAGGGTTCTTTTCAACAAAGGCTATGGCTATTGCCGAGGCAAGATACATTGATCCATACACACCATTTCCCCTATGAGTCATCGTCGCATCCCGCCAGGCCAGGCTTGCCGCCTGAAGTGGGTCTCCGGGGGATGCATATCCATAGATATGCGATCGGATCAATGCGCCACAAAGTTCAGAACCTGGATTAAGCGAGTCTGCAAAACCAGCTACTTCAATTTGAGGATTGTCGTCGAGCCCCATCTCCATTGCGTAGCGACTCAGAAAAAGCCTTTCCGGCCCCCAGGTAAATCCAAGCGGAAGTGAATCCCGCCAGATTGCTGCAAGATCGGATTGCGCGAAGTCGGGTCCGAACTTTTCAAGAAGAACAAGGCCGACGAGGGTGTAGTTGATGTCATCATCTGGTGGAACGTTTCGGAGGTTCTCTGCAAACGAAACCGGGGCGTCTTTATGCAGGAAATCCAATCCGCCGTTCTCCACAATTGTTTTTGAAATGTAACCCTGAATTGGGAACTGGTTCGACTTTTCCAAAGCGTTGATGAGGGATTTTGAATCAAGATGAACTTCAACTGGCTTACCTAAAACGCACCCCACAACAGAAGACAGAAAACCTGCCCTCGCCCGGTGAAAAACGTCAGATGCCAACAAAGCTGGAACCGGCGCCGAACTTACGAAACTACTCTGCTGGAGAATCAAATCAAGAGCGTTAGGTTCGACGTACTTCCAGGATTCCCTTAGCGGGCGCTGTTCTATCTCTTGCCCAAGCTGAAAAAGTTTTTGGTAATCGTCAGGGGTGCTCTGCAACTTCTCCAATAGCCCTGAAACATCGTAACCCGAAAGTGATTTTGAGCTGACAAGTGCCTCAAAATTTTTGCGTAACACTCGAAAAGATGGATACATCAAAACTTACGACCCCGCTAATCCGCTGGAAGTGATTCCGCTGACAAATCGTTTGTGAAGAACCAGAAAGGCCAGCATCATGGGGGCCAGCATCATCATCCCGGCAGCTGCTTGAAGCGGGAAATTTGTGCTGAACCCATTCCGGAAATTGAAAAGGCTGGTTGAAATTGGCATAAGTTCCGGGCTTTGAATGAACATCAATGCAAGGAAGAACTCGTTGTAAACAGCTAGACATGCCACCAATGAAATGGTTAATATCCCACTCCAGACGAGGGGTAGCGTCACAGACAAAAAGACCTTGAATTCACCAGCGCCATCAACTCTGGCTGCATCCTCGTAGTCTCTCGGAATGCCAATCATGAATGATCGCAGTAAGAGAGTCGCAAATGGAGCGTTCACGGCAGTGTAGATAATTACCAGCCCTAGATGAGTGTCATAAAGACCAAGTCTGGACCAAACGAAAAACAGCGGAACGAGAAATAGTTGGATTGGCAGTGAGTTCAGCACCAATAGATACAGAATCAAAGTTCCGGATTTTGGAAAATCCAACCTTGAGAGCGCATAGGCGGCCATGGTTGAAACAATCGCGATCAGCAATACACTGCCGACCACCACCGCCACCGAACTTGCGAAACCTGTACCGAAATTCCCCACGGTCCAGGCATCAAGATAATTTTGCCACTTGGGGTCCGATGGAAGACCCAGCGGGTTATTTGCAATCTCCACTTGAGTCTTTAGCGAATTCCATACAGTAACCAGCAATGGCACAGCTGAAAAGACAGCTAACAAACCCAGAACCGTGAAACGTGCAACCTCGATGAGGGTATTTTTTGGACTCAGGGTCTTCCTTTTTGTTTTTAAATTTCCCACTTGAGCCTCTTTCTGAGCGACAAATAGATACCAACTACAAAAAGGCTGATTAGCCCCATGAGGACTCCGATGGACGCGGCATAACCAGCTTCTCGCGACCAAAAGGCCGATTTGTAGAGAAGGGTCCCCAACACTTCGGTCTTTCCCGCAGGACCGCCCCCGGTCATGATGAAGATGTAATCAAAAATGAGAAATGACCAGATCACGGTCATGAGCGCAAGAAACATGATCGTTGGTCGAATTGCTGGGAGTGTGACGCTAATCAGTTTTCGGAAGGCGCCAGCACCATCAAGTTCGGCTGCCTCGTAAAGGCTTGGATTGACAGATTGCATGGCAGCAAAAAAGACCATCATCAGAAAGCCCCACCACTGCCAAATGTTTGCCAATGCGACTGCATAAAGAGCGGTGTCCCCATTGCCCAATAGGTTTGGTGTGTCCGCTCCGGCCCCAAAAAGAAGTGGGGAAAGACCGAGCGTTGGTGAGTAAAGAAAACTCCAAACTGAGGCAGACACCACAGTCGAAACAATGTACGGGGTAAAAAATACCAACCGAAAAAAGGTCCCCGCTGCTGGCGCTCGAAGGACCAAGTAAGCGCCGAATAGCGCGAGCCCCATTGGCACTATTAGAAAAATGAGTGTCCACACGAGGTTCCTGAGAATGGCCTGATGAACCACATCATCTTGGAGTAGACGGATGTAGTTATCGATTCCGATCCATTTCGGTTGTCCAAGTCCAGACCAGGAAGTGAAGGATAGGAATACATTGCTCACGGCTGGCAGGAATACCACTACACCATTGACTGTAAGCAGCGGTAGCAGATAGAACCAACCGATTCGAATTTGTTTCTTTTGCATGTTTTTGCTCCATGGCCCTGTGAGTCCAACCCAAGAGGATTGGACTCACGTGGCCCCTAAGGATCGATTAGTTACTCGGGTTAGGCCTTGGTGGCACTAAGCCCTCAGCAAGCTCTTGCGCAAAGAGCGCATCGAGGCCAGCCAGGTAGTCTTCAACGGAGAGGTCTCCGACGATGACTTTATCCATCTCTTCATATAGGTATCTATTGCTCTTTGGGGGCCAGAAGGTCCAAGTTAGGTACCCAATGGTTTTTGCATCGGCAATCGTCTGATACAGACTGGCAACACGCGGATCAATGTCGGCTGGGAAATCGGCAGCATCGAACATCAGCGGCATAGGTGCCACACCGATAGCTGCTGTCTTGGCCAGCTGAGCCTTCGGATTCTGGATGAGCCAGTTTATGTAGGCCGCTGCACCATCCGGATTCTTGGTGGCAGCGTTCACGGCGATTGTTCTTCCAATCCCGATCGAAACTGGTGGCTCAGAAACCCGGTCTGACAGCGGTGGCACTAGAGACCAGTCCCACGACTTTCCCTGTCCATCTTCAGGAAAGTACTCTCCGACGTTGTTGAACGCCCATGAACCGGTCCAGTAGGTACTAGCGGTATCAGTGGCAATCGAGTTGTACAACTCTTCAACCGTTGTTGAGAAGTACATTTCCGACCCGCCGCCCATCGCCTTTGAGTCGAACCAGCCCTTCATAGTTGTGATTGCGTCCACAAACTCAGGATCAGTCCAGGACTTATTTCCAGACAGAGCCTCATAGACCGCTTCTGGTCCGGCAACGTTATTAAGAACAACACTGAGCAAGTGTTCGGTGGTGGGTGCCCAGCTCTTGTTACCGGTCGCAATGGCAGTCATTCCTGCATCCTGTGACTGTTGTACAAAGGTGTCAAAGTCTGAACGATTTGATGCCACGGACCAACCATTTGCCTCAAAAGTCTCCGGGCTGTAGAGCATCAACATTGTCTCGTAGGTCTCTGGTATCAGATAAAGATTCGCTTCTGAATAACCTGTTTCTAGTGCCCAAGGTTGAATCTTGTCATTCCAGCCAAATTCCTCCGCGTACTTATTGAGAGGCAACAGCTGTCCAGCTTGAATGTAAGCAAGGGCGTTTGAGGGACCCGCTGTGTAGATGATGTCGGGGCCTTCACCTGCTGCAACAGAAGCCTGCTGAAGCTGTGCGGCGGTGTTCCAGTCTCGGTAGCTAACTTCGACAGGGTTTACCGGATTAGTGGCGTTGTAGGCATCCACAAAATTCTCCTGGATGTAGGTTTGCTCGGCATCTGAGGTGATCGGACGCCACATGGTTATGACTTCGCCCTGCGCGGCATTGCCTTCGCCTTGCGCATCAACGTCAGCCATCGGAGCAGTGCAACCAGCCAATAGGGTAATCAGTGCGGTTATCGCGGCTGACTTCAATCCCGAGGCGGCAAGCTTTGGTTTCATGATTACCTTTCGTTTAAAGTTACTCTTAGTAAATTACGTCAACACGTGTTGGGCAATTCGTGTTGAGTCTAGACTAATTGGAATGTCAAGCAGTTGGAGAATGGAGCACTATTGGTAACGAACAGGTCACAATTTCCAGACTCAGCGAACGAAGGCTCGGTCGACATCTTGGTAGTTGGATCGGTCAACATCGACACAACAACCTATGTAGATCACTTTCCGAACCCGGGTGAAACCTGCACTAGCGATGAGAATAGGGTGTCGCTTGGGGGGAAGGGTCTAAACCAGGCCCTGGCGGCCGCCATGACTGGAGCCCGAGTTGTACTTGTTTGCTCTGCCAACCCAAATGACATTGACTCCATTAAGCAAGCGACCCGCCACTTATCCAACCTGACTCTCGAGATTCAGCCGTCTTCCCATTCAACTGGTTCAGCGTGGATTTGCGTTTCCCATACCGGAGAAAATTTCGTAATTGTAAATCCAGGGGCAAACCAAATGCTGACCCTCGACTTCCTAGAAGGCAGTATCAAAAAACACGCACCTCCGCTCGTTATGCTTCAAGGCGAAATTTCCTCCAAAGCCAACAGCAGGGTGATGACGCTCTGCCAGGAATTGAACATTCGCGTTGCCCTGAACCCCTCTCCGATGCGCGAAGGGGACAGCTCCCTAATCGAATCCTGCGCTGTACTGCTTCTGAACAAGCACGAGGCTTCAGAGTTAACAGGAAGAGAAATCCTCTCCCCGGCTGATGCAACTGAAGTTGCAAACAACTTGGCAACCAAGAATAGGACTGTAGTGATAACTATGGGATCGGAAGGTTCAGTTTTTGCCGGCCCCCTTTTCTCTGGTCTCGTGCCAGCCTGGAAAGCGTCAAGCATAAAAGACACAACAGGTGCGGGAGATAGATTTGCGGGCATCCTTTGCGGCTGGCTCGCTAAGGGGCAAGGACTTCAAAGCTCGTTGGTTCGGGCAAGTGAAGCTGCTGGGAAACTTTGTGAAATTCTGCAAGCCAACGAACTGCGGCTTTCATAAACTGGGCCGGTAAAATTGGATTTCGCACTATGGCACCTGGACCCAAGTTCAATCAATTAGTTTCAGATCCTGATTGACTGTTGTTGCCCCTACTGCGAGGAGGCCAAGGAGCCAAACCAATCCCGAGAAGGCTAGGAGCACAAGCAGTATGAAGAGGGGCGCTCCAGGACCCTCAAAGCCGGTGGGTTCAACAGGCTCAAGATTGAAGGGCCACTTGTTGTACCAAATTCTGAAGGCAAGAAAAGATCCGCCAACCGCTGCCATGTTTGCGGTAGCCGAAACGATGACAGACCAGACGTTGATCACAACGGGGAGCTTTTTAGTCAGGATCAAGCCAATAGCCCAAAAAGCTATTGCCCCTGCCACGAAAAGGATGCCAAAGGATTGAATTACCTGGATTGGTCCGATCTTTTGAACGATGAACGGATCAGCCAAAAATCCGACGAGCACCACCACCGCACTTGCAAACACATGAAGCTCACGCAGCAGGTGCGACTCAGGTCTGCCAGTTGTCATTTTCCCCCTTGGTGAAATCTTATTCCGCGACACGCGGACCTCACTTGACACTACTCTGTATTACACAATACTCTTGATTACATAGGAGGTGTTCTTTGGACACTACACAGCTACTCAAGGGAGCCTTGGATCTAGCGATTCTTGCCGTGATCAGCGTCGAGGACCAGTACGGGTATGAGATTGCAAAGCGACTCAGGGACTCTGGCTTCACTGAAATTGGGGATGCTTCGGTCTATGGCACCCTCCGCAGACTGGAGGGTTCAGGCTCACTAAAGAGCTACTTCATGGAGTCTGAGGATGGCCCAAATAGGAAGTACTACTCGATTACAAAGCCGGGTCAGATTGAGCTCGCGAGCGCCGAAAAGACCTGGACAGATTTCTCTAAGACCATGACATCACTCCTCGCGGAGTCAACGCTAGAAAACAAGAAGGGGGCTACAAAATGACCAACAAAGTTCAAAACCGCCTAGTGGAAAAGTTCATTTCTGAAATTCAAAATTACCTTCAGGACCTAGGACCGGAGCTTAGGGAAGACATCCTCCGAGAGGTTAGGGAAAACCTAGAGGCACGTGCCGAGGATGAAAGCGGAGAGCTTTCTCTACCTAACTCACTGGAGTATGCAAATGATTTGCGTCAAGCAGCTGGCTTGGATCCTGTGGCGCCTCAAAAAAGAGTTTTCAAGGACTTTGTTGCGGGAATTCAAGAGCGACTTGACGCTAGCCCAGTTGTAAAAGCCGTGCGGAATTTCCTGAGACCGTTCAAGCCGCTGTTCTGGATAGCAATCGGTATCAGCACCTTTGGCTTCATCCAGCTCTACATCCTTGGCGACACCCATTACTTCGGAGTTCCCTCCAATCTTGAAGAGTGGCTTTTGTGGACTGCGATAATCCTTGGTTCGGTATGGGTGGGATCCGTAAACTTTGGGCCACTCCTGCGTCGTGTTAGAGCACTTGCGGTGCTAACGACATTCATTCCGATGGTGATTATGTTTCAGGGCATCACATACGGCGTAGTTACGACGATCGACGAGCTGGTGAATGGCAACCCTGCGCTTCGAACCACCGGCCTCATTTACAACGGCTTTCCTGTGACCAACATCTTCCCCTATGACGTCGAGGGTAACTTGCTACAAAATGTGCGATTGGTAGACGACATGGGGAGGCCCCTTGATTCCTCCGCAAAGAATCTCACCACCCCTGTGAAGGTAATTTCAGAGTCTGGCCAAAGCCTGGATGGATTTTTGAGACCATTTCGCCTATCCACGGGTGACGAGGTCTGGAACCAATATCCCCTCCTTGGATCCTTGCAACTGGGCGGCCTTGGAGTTCTGCTAGTGGAAGCGCCCATCAAAATTGAATAGGAGCATAAGATGCTGAGGCATGGGCCTGTGCCAGTCCGAAGCTCGTTCTAAATCCCAGACTTGAAGGAGTGCCACTTCTCAGAGTGTGGCATTGCGCGGATTCCTTTTCCGATAATCGTTAGGTTCAAATTAAGAGTTACCTTGTTGTGTAATGATCTGGATAACGCGTCCCTGATGTACTTCGGGCTAATTTGCCGACCTTTTGTCACGACCAGAATTTTCACTTCAGTGCCCCTTCCCAGAACCTCCAACGCGAGTTTTTTGTTCAACTCAGTATCTCTGAAGGAATAGCCAATTATCAGTATATGGCTCGCCTCCTCTAGTGACTTCTCAAATGTTTGATAGGCAAACTTGAATGGCTCCTCCTTGATCAATTCACTCTTATCGGAAGTGTTGGTCAGCACCACCACAGGCTTGGCATTGATAGTTTTGGCAAGCACTTTGTCGAAGAGTTGGAGCCCTCGGAGATCTGCATTTCGAATCTTAACAACTTCAGACTTACCGAGTGCACGCCAAAAAAGAGTTGATCCGTGAAGGTGAATCAATCTAATGCGGCGGTCAGGCGCATTTTCCCAGTCATTTCTCAACAAGTACCCGGCCAGTCGAGAATTTCCCACCCTGAGACGGACTGATACCGGCAAACTACCATCACCCATGTCCAACAATTGCTGCCGATAATTTGAGACAAGAGCTGTCAGAAGTATTGAGTCATAATTCAGATTTGCGATGTCGATTTTGTCGAAGTTTGTGTCCATGAGGGTACTTAGAAAAGCATCTACGATTTGAATTCCCGATCCGACATTTGATGCGAATTCATCAATAGTCTGCAGGATGACCGCTATCCCAATTTCGCTCATTCGATTTACAAATGAGTTTGTCTCGCTTATCGCCTGAAGAAGGCCCTCGTCCCCAGACTTTACGACTGAAGCCAAATCTTGAAGAGTTGCTAGAGAGGCATTTTGATGGTGCAGGGCACCAACTAGCTCCTCGAAATTAGCCTCCGACGAGTTTGAGTGGCGCTTTGCTATGGCTAGCAATGCGCTGGCGTATTCTGCTCCAGCAGTTCTTCGGTTTTGCAGCCTGGAAAGGATCTCCTGAGTCAATTTAGAGAGTTCGAGTTTTGGATTAGCGGCAACACTGAGGCCGTTACCAGTGATCACCAATATTCGACTCAAAAGCCCCCCCGTTCTTGCATAAAGCACCGCGCTCGCTTCAACAGCAACGCTAATTCAATAAGGTCATACCTTCGGCATAGACTCTTGATTTGTAGTGATGAAGTTTTCGCTTGGGGGTGCATTTTTGAGATTCGATGAGTTTCTGTCAGAACTGACAGCATCCCCGAAGGGCAAGGGTTTAGCTTTCGAGCATGCTATCGAGTGGTGGCTAACTAAGGATTCTTATTGGGGATCTTTGATGGTGCCACAGAGTGTCTCGCTCTGGGAACGATCTGAGCTCCGAGACGGGGTTGACATCGGGATAGATCTGACCGCACGTGACAGATTCGGAAACAATTGGGCTATACAGGTCAAGAACTGGAGTCAGGACCGATCCCTTCCTAAATCGGAAATAGACAAATTCCTATCTGCATCCAACACCTCCATTTTTCAGAGGCGATTGCTCATCACGACAACTACATCAATATCTCCTAATGCCCTTCGGGCCTTGCAGAGTCAAGAGAAGCCTGTAGTGCTTTTGGACTTTGAAGGTTTGAGCCAATCAGAAATTTGGGGTGAATTCCTCACGCGTCACAAAAATATTCCTCAGGTACAACCTAAAGTGCTTTTACCTCATCAAGCCGCTGCAGTCCAAGGGGTAACAAATTCTTACCTCGAAGGCGCGTCACGCACTCAACTGATAATGGCTTGCGGGTCCGGTAAAACACTAACTGCGCAACGTATTGCCGAGAAATTAAATTCAAGTTGCACCCTGGTACTCGTTCCTTCCCTTTTGCTTCTGCAACAAACTCGACTCGACTGGCTTAAAGACAGGGAAAAGGACTTCCAATCGCTTGCGGTTTGCTCAGATGAAACAGTGGTCATCGATCAGCCCAGTCACAGAACGGTAGAGCTTCCGTTTCCCGTCACCACCGACAGCTTGGAGATAGCCAAGTTTCTGGCACAGGACGGCACAAAGGTTATCTTCTCCACATACCAGTCTTTCGAGGCAATTTCCGCCGCCATCGGTAGCGTTGAATCAAAAATTGACATGGTTATCTGCGATGAGGCGCATAGGTTGGTTGGAGCAAAAACCAACTCCTTCGGAAGAGTACTCAAAGACGAGTCGCTGACAAAAAGTCGCTATCTCTTCATGACAGCAACTCCAAAGTACTTCGTGCCTCACAACGTAAGTGGGTCAGATGGTGAATCCAACGAAGTCGTGTCAATGTCAGACACAGAGATATTTGGGAAAGTTTCTTACTCCTACAGTTTTGCTTCTGCAATCAGAGACGGCCGGTTGGCTGACTATAGATTGATTATTTCTGCTGTAACGGATTCTCAGGTGCTCGGCGCGATTCATGAGCGGAGATTGTTTTCAGCAGCAGAATCAATAATCGATGGGGAGCTTCTAGCCTCTCATTTTGGGCTGGCAAAGGCAATGAGGGACTATGGAATCCGGAGCCTGATTAGTTTCCACTCCAGAATCAGTAGGGCGCAAGACTTCGCAGAGACACACTCTGATTTATTCCATGAGTACCCGATGTACTTTGCGACTGGTGATTTGTCTCTCTCTACCTGCTTAACTGGTTCAGATACGTCGGCCAGAAGAAAACAGACTCTCTCAAAATTAGCAACTCTCAAGAGCACAGAATTTGGGCTAGTCAGCAATGCAAGATGTTTGACCGAGGGGGTCGACGTCCCGAATCTTGATGGAATTGCCTTCATTGATCCAAAATCCAGTCAAATTGACATAGTTCAAGCGATTGGGAGGGTGATTCGGAGGGGTGCCAAGAATAAGGACATTGGGTATATCGTCGTACCAATATTTGTTAGCGAATCTGAGATCAGCTCAGGTGAGATTCCTGCTGGCCGATTCAAGGCGGTAATTGAGGTCATAAATGCTCTCCGTGCCCATGATGAAGGTCTGGTAATAGAGCTTGACTCAGCCAGACGGAAACTCGGGGCGCTTCAAACGACGGACAATGGGTTTCCGGCTCGAATCACCCTTGACCTTCCCAGCGAAATTCCAAGCGAATTTGCTGAGAAAATTCAAACTTTCCTAATTCGTGGTGCGAGCCAAAGTTGGGACGAGAATTTTGGCCGCCTACAGAGATTCTTCCAGCTAAACGGCCACATCAAAGTACCGAGCGATTCGAAAGACAACGATTTAACGACACTTTATACCTGGATGTCAACCCAACGAGCTTTGTATTCGAAAGGCCAACTGCGGGACGACAGGTGTAAGTCACTGGAGAACCTGACAGGTTGGACTTGGGACCCCTTTGATGCAGCATGGGAGGCAGGTATCGCTGCACTTCGAAAGCATCTTGAAAGCGGAGGCAGCTCAACGGTTCCGCGAAACTATAAGGTAGACGGAGTTAATCTTTTCAATTGGATCCGACTCCATCGAAACAAGAGTCACAGGCTGACGTCGGAGAGAAGAGCCCAACTGGATGCCCTCCCGGGCTGGCAGTGGAATCCTTTCCAGGATCAGTGGGAGTCTCGTTTCGTTGAACTAAGAACCATTCTCCTGAATGGATCCGATTTGACGCTCAAATCGGTGACAGAACCCCAACGTTCTCAAATTCGAGAATGGCTGACTTATCAACGGAAACATCGCTTTACCCGCCTGAATCAGGAACAGAGGGGAAAACTTGAGTCCCTACCTGGGTGGAATTGGGCACCACTGGATCACAACTGGGAAGCCAAGTTCGCCCTACTAAAGCAATATGTTCAGGAATTTGGATCGTCAAGAGTTCCCGCCAACACTACATATAAAGGAGTCAGATTAGGGGCTTGGCTTGCCCAGCTCAGGGGAAAGCGTGAAAAGCTCGATAACCTAAAAATCGAGAATCTGGAATCGCTACCCGATTGGACCTGGTCACCCCTTGAAGGCGACTGGGAAGATAACTTTAAGAGTCTGGAGCGTTGGATTGTCAACAACCCAGATTGTTCCGTCACTTCTAGTCTGATATTTGAAGGAAAAAGACTCGGGGAATGGCAGCTTCGTCAGAAGAAAAATAGGGGGTCCCTAGATCCGAATCGCATTTCTCGCCTAGAGTCCTTGCCAAATTGGACATGGGATTCGTCTGACAATTGGTATGGCAAATTTGAACTCCTTAGGCAGTTCTTAGTTGAGTCCGAGGGAGAGCTTCCCAAGCTATCTGTCAAGTACAGAGGGCTCGCAGTGGGGGCATGGTTGGATCGCCAACGTCGTCGCTTTGCGGATCTCGAAGAAGACAAGAAGACACTCTTGGCCAACTTACCGGGATGGAACCGTATTAGTGGCAGAGCCATAAATGAGTCGAGTGCGACAACTACGGAATCGTCTCGCCTGATGTCGATTGCTGAGTTTCAAAAACATTCCGAATGGAATCGCAAAATAGGCCTTTTACAGTCATATGTGTCTGAGAATGGCACCTCTAATATTCCAAAGAGCCAGCAGTTCAGGGGCTTTGAGCTCGGGATGTGGGTTAAGTACATTCGATCCAAACGATGGGAGCTTGAAGAATCTCAGCGTGCGGAATTAGAGCAGCTCCACGGTTGGACCTGGGACCCTCTTGAGTCCAGGTGGTTGGAGAGGTTCGAAACTCTTCGTGACTTCTGCGCGGTACACGGAACCGCAAGAGTTCCTCAAGGTGTTACCCATTTGGGCCAACCATTAGGAACATGGGTTAGTTATCAGAGGAAACACAAGGACGAACTAGACGACGTGAAAGTTCGCTCGCTGGAAAATCTCCCTGGATGGACTTGGAATCCCAAAGAAGATGATTGGCAACTTGCGTATGAGATTTTTGCGCAGAACCCAGAATTATCCTTTGCTGGTCGCGAAGGACGGGAAATAGTGATAGATGGAGTTGGCATAGGTGCTTGGCTCAGAACGCAACGTTTGAATTTTGACAAACTGTCCCCTGAAAAACAGGCTGCTTTGCGCTCTCGACCTAATTGGGTTTGGTAAACGTGCCGCTCTTTAGCAATTGCGCGTCAAGTGGGTCTAGAAAAAGAGCTACCTGTTCAGCTAACCTACGATGCCTTGTGGTTCTAAGCCATCTGAAGAACTCGAAGCCTTTGAGTAAACCTTGCTCCCATCCATGAATTTCCGAAATGCGGTCCAAAAGTCCCGTTTCCAGATTTGGTGTGCCCAGCAATTTGATGACAAAGAGGCTGTCTTTCCCTTTTCTAAATGCTCGAAGTTGGCCAAGATTTATCTGATCTCTGTTAACTAAGTGAAAGTTTGCATAATTCAGATCTTCAGTCACTCTCGCCCAATTTGCATTCGCTAATTCAGTCGACATGAAATCAACGGAGTGCAATATTTGCTCAGGAAGCTTGGCTTTGACTCCGTCTTGCCTAAAACCGGAAAAACTCGTCATTTTTTTCAGGTTACCGCTCATGCCGCACTAGTTCAGCCATTCGGTGAAACGCTGCAGCGCTTCACTCTGAATGGTTGGGGTGACGTGAGTGTAAATGTTCAAAGTTGTGCTGATGTCAGAGTGTCCTAGTCTCTCCTGGACAACCTTTGGGTTTACGCCGGACTGAAGCAACAGAGTTGCGTGGGTGTGACGAAGCCCCTTCAAGGTAATCGAGGGGAGATCACCAATGTTTGCCTGAGCTTTAGCGACGAGTCTTGACCATCGTGCAGTTACGTCGTTCGGGATTCTTAGCTCGTTGTTCAGGGTTGAAAAGATAAATGCCTCGTTGGCGACAAACTCCTGACCCAGAAGAGCTCGCAACTTCTTGTATTCGGACAGAACCTCCAAGGTCATGGCGTCAATCATCACTGACCGAGATTTGTAAGTCTTTGTAGACTTCACCGCACGCGATGCAGAGACGTCCGCTGCTCGACGAATAGCCAAGGTTGCTGTGGCGAAGTTTAGGTCGGACCACTTCAGAGCAACTGCTTCGCTCCTTCGCATTCCGGTCATCGAGATGAGAAGCCACATCGGGTAGAGATCATCTTCTGTCTCCGAACTGATCCAGTTCAAAAGGTCGTTTAGCTGATCCTTGGTGAGTATCTCCTCTGATGCGGTTATAGAGCGAGTGCGTCTACCCTGCTTTGGTGCTTTTACTGTGCGGTGCTTGGCTGGGTTGTTGAAGATCAGCCCTAGTTCCTTGGCTGACTCAAAGATGGCGGCCAGCACTAAGTGGATCTTGGAGACAGTTGTCTCCGACAAGGAATCGCCAAATGCTTTTGAGTCTTTTCGACCTGAAGTTCTCAGCTTTGAGTACAGGTGACGAACCTCAGCCGGTTGAATCTCTGCCATCACGCGATTGCCGAAGAAGGGTTTCAGGTGCGTTCGTACAATCTTGCGGTACCCCATGAGAGTTGAGCCAGCAACATCCAGCTCCTGCAGCCACTGCTCTGCAAATGCTGAGAAACGAGTTTTTGACTCAAGCGCTGGGGCTCCCATCGTTGTTCGTGCCATTGCAGTTGCGAGCTCCTGCTCTGCCAGCTTCTTTGAGGTGTATCCGCTCTTGGAGATTCGCTTGAGAGGGCCACTTGGTAATTCAGGATCAGCCGGCACAGTTGCCTGCCAGCGATACAACACTGTCCCACCGGGGGCTTTGTAGCTAAAGACAGTGCCTCTGCCTTCAAGGCGCTTAGTCATCTCGACCCTCCCCCGCTTGTCTGTCCAAAAGCTGGATAAGGGCATCTTTAAGAATCAGCTTCTTTCGGCCACCCAATGGCAAAACAGGTAAGCGCTTCTCGCGCACAGCTCGGCCGATGGTCTTTCGATCAACGCGTAAAATTCCTGCCACCTCCTGGATGGTCAAAACTGCTTTGGGGTAAACCCGAAGTTCATCTAGCGTCATAGTTCCTCACTCGCACTCTTTTTAAGGTTAGTACCAGTCTAGCACGACTTTTCGGGATTTATGGTCCCTATTTCAAAAAAAGTGCGATGATTGCTACATGATTGATCAAGATGCTGTTGTCACCCGCCTGGCAGATCCAGCCAAATACTTGACCGTTGGGCCAACCTCTGGTGTGATCCAGCCACTTCAAGTGCCATCAAATTTTCTCTACAGCGTGACGACGGCCGACCTGCCTTCTTTGGAGATTGGCGGTGTTTGGGATGGCGACCGGCTGCGGGTTACCCAACTCTCGATGAGTCACGAGGGCGGACTGAATGCGACGCATTTGATAAAAATCAAACTTCCGGAACTTGTAAGTGCGGTGGCAGCTCATGCGATACCTGATTCCGAATTGTGGACTTCTAAGGAGTCGTTCGAGAAATTTCCTCCCCAGGGGAAACAAGATCAGTACTCTCGGCTTGCGCAGCTGTACTGGTTCCACCATCTGTCGTGGGGAGCTCCGCGGCAGGTAATCATGGAGTTCACCGGTTGGTCACGAAACAATACAAACTTCCACCTGAAACAGATCTCGCAAGTGATTGGGTTGCCCGCGTCTAGAGAGACTGCGTCAACTCGACAATTGCGAAACCAAAAGCAGTAGTCTGCGAGCGCCGGTTATGTACATTTGACAGGGCGTTGTTATAGATCAACAACTTTTGAGGTGAAGGTACTAAAAGTTACCCAAGTCAGTGCCCCGGAAACTGAGACGGGTGAGCCAGGAGTCCTGGGTTCTGCGGAAAATAAAAAACTTTCTCAACAAATACTTAGAGACCTGGCTCACCCCGCACACTTATTTGAACGCCACCCCTAGTAGGCATGACAGTTGAGATGTGAGTTCGGTGTTTTCAGCTTTCCTTGTCGATACTGACTTGTTAGCCAGCCTGACTTTTGCGAAGGTCAGATTGTTGACGTCGACAAACCTTGAGTCTTTTGCGGCCATCACAAATCTTGCAAGATCACCATACTCAACTGAACCAAGGTTGTTTTCCAGGTAGAGCTCGTGAAGCTCTGAGGTTAAGACCAAGCTCTTTGGGTCCACAGTCAGCTGGTCTGAAAGGAACTTTCCCACCGGATTATCAAGAAGCTCCGTGCCAGGGCTCTCCTTAGGATCAAGTGACAATGGACTCAGTTTCCGCCCGTTTGAATACCAAGCATGCGCCCCGTCTACCAACCACGACAGGGCCGCTTCGAGTTGACCAGATTCACCTGACAATACGCGCTCGCGAAGTCCGTACTCGATGGGCCGATCGGTTGAAGCTACTGGATTTGCCACGTAGGAGTAAGGAAAAGGAATCTGCACTAGCCTGCGCCACACACTTCTGCCTGAGCTACTAAGAATTATGTCGTCGTTGGTTGTAATTACCAGGCTGGCTACCATCACAAATGAAACGTTGTCACGCCTCATTTTTCGAGCGGTGATCTTCTGAGTTCCGACAAGCATCTTAAGTCGGTTTGTGTTGAGCGGCCGATTTGATGGAAACTCTTCGAGCAGGGTTAGACGCATGCCCATAAGATCTGCCAACTCGGTTGTGTGCTCATCGCCAGTCCCGGCCAACACTTTCTCCGACAGGATTACTCCAAAAGGTCCGAAAACATTCATGACTGCTCCAAAGACCAATGACTTTCCGTTACTACCGATACCCTGGGCAACGACGGACAGGTCGCTTCCGTTTGGGTATCCCGTGAGAGCCTGACCAAGGAAGGACTGAAGAAACTCCCTGACATTAGGAGTCACGCAACTGAGGGCTGTGTTCCAATCTTGGTGAACTGCACCAGGTTTGTAACTAACTGGACTTTTTCGCGTGAACAGGTAGTCCGGCGAGTGGGGTAGCAGCGCTTTGGACCGAAGATCAATAACTCCGTTTTGCGCGGGAAACAGATCTTTCTGGTTGTCGAAGAGACTTGGGTCGCGCTCTAGTGGGCCACGGGCTAGTCTCTCTGCTGACTTGATCCTAGAGTGAGCCTGCAGCCGTCGGACTTGATCTTGGAGACCTCCGAGTTTTGCCCCATCTAACTCTCTAGCGAGCTTCAAGAACCTCAGTCGAATAACCTCAATGATTGCTTCCTCGCTGACTGAAGCCCAAACGCCATCTGAGTAGGCAAGCCAGCCGTGAAAGCGTGTCCAACAGTAATCCTGCCCTAGTTCCAGTTTGAGCCAGTCCGCAATACGCGCATCGGTTGTGTCGGTCAAGCTCGGAGCTAACGAGCTCAGTAATTCGAGGCCTAACGGATTGTTTTTTACGAACTCAATCCCACGGCGAACGTGCATCAAGAGGCCATTACTGCCCTCAAGCTCCATAGGGGGTCGGATGTTCTCGTGATTGAGGCGGATCATCATCGTTTCTATGGCGGTTGCATTCAGGGAATCCGTACCCATTCTGTTGGCCAGCGCACAACTTAGTCTGTACACCAGTGTTGCTCGACTGCCCTCGTCGATGCCCTCTTCGAACAGTTTTTCAATGTCCACACGCTCACCCATGATTTCAAGGTGGGAAAAGACCTCTAAGTCAGCCGAGCGATACTTTGTACCCGCAGAGCTACTCCCTGTCTTGAGGCCTTTGGCACGCAAAGTTCCTAGCAGCTCTTCTGGTGCTTCTGCAATTTCCATCTCCCAGGGGGCGTGCCCTGGCTTCCACTCGTAGCAAACTCCCGAGAAGTGGCGAGACGGAGTAACAAGAATGTACCCGTTGTGCTTGATGTCGATGCCAGGCAGGCCTTCTTTATTGAAGTTTCCGATGAACTTCTCATTGGGGTGGCACTTATAGATTAGGTGTCGACCTCTGACGGTTCTACCTTTTACGACGTATTCTCCGGTGATTGCCTCAACGGTGGGAGGTAGGTTTCCTGCGGCTCGCTCTTCCAACTTCAAGAACGAGTCATCTCCACCGTTTCGAGGGTCTATATCAATAACGAAGAACCCTGAGCCTTTGCAGAAAACACCGACGTTATAGTCAGGGTTATCCTCCCACCACTTATTGATCTTGTCGGTATCAGTAGTAGCTTCTGTGTTCCAAGAGGTAACGGCCGGGTGCTTGCCGACCTCTTTCGGATCGCTGTGGTTTTTGCCGCAGGTACACTGCCCCCGATCATTTATGCCGTGGACAGGGAGGACCTCCCAGTCGAAGTTGCTGGCGAGGTTAACTGCCCCCGCAAAAATAGTTGAATTCATAGTTTAAGTCCTTGAAAAAAATTGTTCTGGAGGGGGCGCGTCCCGAATTTGCGCAACTAGAACGGTCTTAACGGTGGTAGTTCCGATACTGTCTACCTGGCACCCATCTAAGGGTCCGACCAGTGAGCGACCGAGCGATGTCAACCTAGTCCGAATTGGAAAACCAAAACGCTGGTGACACGCCCAAGTCTAGAACGTTTATCAAACTGTTTGCCGGGTGATATCAAAAGGATTGTTTGTGCAAATAGTTGTGCGGACACTAACGGCCCAAGAAGGTCATTGATGTGCAAGTGTTGTGCAAGTGAGTCTCATTGGAGGACCGAAAATGCCCCGAATTCCCCTAAATTCCTTCTAAGTACAAGCGGTAGGGGCTGTTCGAATCCCCCATTCTCCGCTGAAAACGCCCCGGATTTCTCTGGGGCGTTTTCTATTTGGAAAGCGCTTGATTGATCAACGTGACTAGGGACTTGGCATCGTCACAGCCGACGACGAGCCGGTCCCATTTGTGATTGATGAGCTGAATCACGACTATTTCTTGATTTCGACCCCAGAGTGAAAGAGTTTTTTCTCCAGGCTTCCTAAATGTTCCCCTTGCGATGACTCCTGGCAGGCCGGTTCCTGGACTCCTGAATCCGAGGCCTCCCGCGCTGATGAAGTTCGGGTCTTCGGTTGCGCCCATTACAGAAGATAGGGGCACGGCAAAACTAACTTGCAGTGCTTGCACCGCCTCAAAGGCTCCAATCGAGACGTGGAGGCTGTCGTTTTTGATTGTGACAATGGCCATTTTATATCTCCTTCATTTTTGCCAAAAGGTTTGTGCCGAGCAGAGTTGAGAAGGCAGCACCCTCTTTGCCAACAATGGTCAAACAAAGTCGCCTTATCTGCGCATCGTCATAGGCGAGGTCCTTCAACGCGACTGTAAGAAGGTCCAGATTTTCCGTACTCTTTTCAAAGTTGGCCGACACCTCGGCAAGCAGTAGTTCGAAAAGGTTTCGCTTGGAGCCGAACGCCTTGTACAGACTGCCGCGGAGCAATCCAGTTGCCTTGACTAGATCGTCAATCGATGTCCCGTTGTAGCCCTGATTCGCGAACAGGGTGCGTGCTTGAGAGAAAACGACAGTCTCATCAAATGCTCTTGGTCTTGCCATGGAACAAGAATAGCAATAAGTGAACGATTGGTCAATAACTAACATTCACAAAACAGATGGCGTAGAAAGGTGGCGTAGAAGATGATTTAGAAATCAAAAAAGCCTTTATTTAAAGTGAAAGGAGCCCAACAGTGCGTTCCACCTATTCTCCGCGCAGTGTGAAAACGCTTGTTCACTAATGAGACAGTGAAAAACCCTCTGAGAAATCAGAGGGTTTTGTCTTATCTAAGAGCTGTGTGTTCCTCGATAGGCGCTCTCCATGGCGGCAAGGTCGATCTTCCTCATCGCCAACATCACCATTGTGGCTCGCTGACTGCCAGCGGCATCCGAACCGGCTAGGAAGTCATTCATCTTTGGCGAGGTGACCTGCCAAGAAACACCAAATTTGTCCCAGAGCCAACCGCACTGACTCTCCTTACCGCCATCGGCGGTGAGTAGTTTCCAATACTTGTCGATCTCTGCTTGGTCCTGGCAGGGAATCTGAAATGAGATTGCTTGGGTGTGAGGAAACTGCGGGCCACCGTTTAGGCCGATGAATGGTTTGCCGAATATCTTGAAGTTCACCACGACTTCTTCACCTTGCCGATTGCCCGGAGTCTCAACCGGCGCTAGCCAGTTATTAGAGATGCTGCTATCCGGGAAAATGCTGGTGTAGAAGGTTGCGGCCTCTCGGGCATTGCCGTTAAACCAAAGGCAGGTAGTAAGTTCCATTCCTCGAATATAGAGGAATGGAACTTGAGCTGGCAGTTATTAGACGACTGCTGGATACCTAGAACCGTCGGCGAAGTTTCCATAAAGCGGTCCATCGCCCTCGGTGACTGACTGCACCAGCAAATCGCCACCAACAAAGCAGCCTCTCCAGCTGGCTCCACGCCCTCCGAAGACCTCTGCCTTATCTCCGCGCGACCTTGGCTTGTTCACGCCGAACTTGAATGCCTGAGATTCTTCTTTGACTCGCTCCGCAAAGGCAAGGTCATCGGTAGCTACTGAGCTCACTAGATTTCCGTTAGACACATTCATCGCCGAAATAAGCTCGGCCTCGGTGTCGACCAAAACAATTGAGTCCAGCGGACCAAAAGGCTCAGAGTGGTGGATTGACCAGGCCTTTGGTGGGTCTAGCACCGTCATCGGTGCAACATACGCGGAACGATCTTGGCCGGTTAAGAATCTGCCGCGATCCAAAGAGCCGCGGATTAGTGGAATGCCGCCTCGCTCAACCGCCTCGCGGTAAGCCTGCTGCAACTCTCCAGCCTTTTTGCCAGAAATAACTGGTCCAAAATGGAGATCTGGGTAGTCATCGTTCGGGTCTTCAACTGCCAACGGGTGACCGAACTTCAAAGACCCAAGCATCGCGGTGTACATCTCTAGGAATTCTGGAAATAGTTCACGTTGAACCACATAGCGCGGATAAGCGGTGCAGCGCTGCTTGGCGTATTCAAAACCCTTCGCCAGGTGCGCAGATAGCTCGCTCCAGTTTGAGTAGTTCCATACTCCCCAGGAGTTCAAGCCCTCCTGCTCC
This sequence comes from Aquiluna sp., assembly GCF_965064355.1. Lineage (NCBI taxonomy): Bacteria > Bacillati > Actinomycetota > Actinomycetes > Micrococcales > Microbacteriaceae > Aquiluna > Aquiluna sp. Next base: position 28,867 of record NZ_CBCHRQ010000002.1, on the reverse strand, counting down.
AGAATGTGTCTGGTTGCAAGTGATGTCAGTGAGCTCGCTGCAGCACGACCATTGTTTCGACCGCCCACAAAAGCAAGAGCTCCCAAGGAATCTGAGCTAACCAAAGCTGGCGCCAATTCTGCACCGGAACCAGAAATCAGTGTCACCGGCAGTCCCGCTCTCGCCATAAGTGCGTGAGAGAGGGTGAGAGCGTGAAAACCGCCCTGGGTTGGAGTCTTCGCGATAACTGCGTTACCTGCCAATAGCTGAACCAGTTCTGCGTGAACCAAAACGCTCAGCGGGTAGTTCCAGCTTGCGATGTTGGAGATAGGTCCAGGTAGTGGAGTCCTACCGTGCATCTGGCGATCAATTTCACCGAGGTACCACTCGACGCCCTCGATGGCGCGATCCACATCTGCACAAGCTAACTTCCAAGGCTTACCGATTTCCCAAATGATTAGCCTGGCGATGGCGTCCCTGTGCTCGCGCAGCAGTTCGATAGCCTTGGCAACCCTGGCCTTGCGCTCCTCGAGCGGGGTCTTAGACCATTCGACATCTTGCTTCCCAGCTTGATCGACCGCGTGCTGAACCTGCTCGAGATTGAGCATGGTTGGGCCGATGATCTGCTGACCGTCAACCGCAGTGAAGTGGGATTGGGCCTGGCCGATTGAGACCCACTGGCCGTCAATCAGGTTGTTTAGCGATGACTGCCCAAATGCCTCAGGGGCGATGGCCTTGGCCTCTTTATAGACCTGTGCAAACTCTGAGTTGCTCTTTAGTTTGAATTCCATTGAGTAGAGAACAGGTTGGACAGCAATACCGTTCCCAACAAATGTCACAGATTGCAAACAATTCCAAGGAAGCGCTTTGCGCTAGACCAAAAACAAGAATCCGTCGCGGTTGACAATCTCGAACTGAGCCAACCCCGTTCGGGCAGGACCTTGAAGAACCGAGCCGTCCCTGGTCGAAAACGCGGAGCCGTGGCAGGTGCAAATCATCTGGGTCTCGGTAACGTCGGTGACCTCACAACCTGCATGAGTACAGGATGCCGAAAATGCCAGGAAAAGTCCTTCTCTAGTCTGCACAATCAGCAGGCCACCGACGCTTGAGGAAACTCGAACACCAGATGCCACCGGAACCTTGTCTGCCGAGATCAAGGCCTTGGTGCTTTCGGTCGGAGCTGGAGTCGCTGTAGCGATTGGGGTAGTTGGGAGAGTTGCAATTAGAAAACCTTTGGACACCCGAATCTGGATACTCTCCAAGTTCTTCACTGCCTTGCCAACGGCTTTGCCGTTTAGGAGCCCGAAAGAGATCTTGTCTTTAGGACAAGTAACCCGAGCGCCCTTCACGTTGCTAACAGCGAATGTGGCTGCGTCTATTGGGCAGACGGCGCGGTAGGCCAAGAACTTAGAGGTGCTCTGGCGATAAACCAAGATTCGATTCGAGCCAGAAGAAAAAACTTTGCTAGACCCCACCTTGATAGCGGTGCTTGATCCAAGGTTGAGCTCGCTCGCGTGAGCGGGAAACCCGATCAGCGTTGCAGCGGAAATTGCCAAAGCTCCTGCCACAACAGTTCTGCGATCGATTTCCATTCCTAAGAAAACAAAGTCGATTTGGAATCATTCCAAGGGTTATTGAATGTTCAGAATTTGTTATTTTTCGCGGGTTCACAAGAGTAATGTGGTGTGGTCATCACAGGACAGGTCTAATGCCAAAACAGAATTTGTTCAACTCAACAAACTAGGAGAGAAATGACTGACAGCAACCCATACGCAGGCAAAGACCTGACTCCCGAAACCGAGAAGGTTCTTGCGATCTTGGTTCACGTCCTAGCTATCCCGTTCGAGTTCTTTGCTCCGGTGATTGGTTACTTTGCACTAAATGGCAAGGGTCAATTCATCTCTCACCATGTTCGTGAGTCTTTGAACTTTGGTATCACGATGCTTTTGGTGATGGTTGTTTTGGCAATCTCGATTGTTGGTTGGCTACTTCTTTGGGTGCCACCGATCTACTGGACCATCATGCACATCATCGCCGCATTAAAGGCAGCTCAGGGTGAGTTCTACAAATACCCACTCACGCTTCGTTTGGTCACCAAGTAAGACTTCATTAAATAGAAAACCCGCCAAGGATCACTTGGCGGGTTCTCTATTTATTAGCCAACTATGGCTGGAATTATCGCTCCGGAGAATACCTGCCAGGCGAGCAAGGTCTTGGCGACCAAGCTCAAGGTGATGTAGGTAGCCTCGCCGAATAGGTAGTTCTTCCAAGGGCCAATCTTCTTGTATTGGAAGGCCTGATTAAAGGCGAAGGTGTTGAAGAAGATAAACAGCGCAACGATGATTCCATATACGAATCCTGGAACCTCTGAAGCGTTGGTCGAACCCGGCTGCAGGGTGTAAAGCACGATGATTAGCCAAGGAACGATGCCGGTGATGGATCCCATGATGAATGGCAATCCCTTGCCATTTCCAGGGGTTTCATACTTCTCCTGAAGTGCTCCAAAGAAGATCATCGATGCATTCACCGCAAAGATTCCAACCAGTGCTGCAAAGTCAGAAACACCGGTTAGCTGAGCAATCAACCAAATCATGATTGAGGATGAGAGTGAGTACTCAACCCAGCGGAAGTAGTTGTGGTTCTTCTCCAGCCCAGCCTTGTAGCGGGGGAAGAACGTAGGTGAGGAAATCAAGAAGTGAAATAGTGCCGAAAGCGCTAAGAACGCAACCACACCAGCGCCGAGGTTGATCTCAAACAAGACAACACGGTCGGTTGGTAGGTCAAATCCCGGAGGACCCGTTGGGTAGTCCATGGTTGCAGGGAACAGCACTTGGCTATCCAGCAGGGTCAAAACATAACCAAGACCTAACGCTTGGATGAGGTGGAGAAATCCCGCAATTACGTTGTAGCGACGAAGCCCAGAGATGTGCTGGGAAGTTGTTTTTTGTTTCTTGGCCATGGCGGCCTCCTTAGTGAAGTTAGCTCAACACTATGCCCTGGGCCGACAATCAACCCTTTAGCAAGCAGGCCGAAAAAGGGGCCGCTGTCGGCGCGAATTACTTAGAGCCGCGATTACGGGTGAAAAAGCTTTTGAGCTTGGCGACGATTCGCTCTAGCCCCTGAAGGCCTTGCTTGTTCAGTTCTCTTGCCCACTCGATTTCCAGTGCCAAAATCGAAAGTCCAAAGAAGATAAAAAGTAGCCCTGGGCCTGGGGTAACCATCATGATCAGCCCAAGAATCAAAAGCACAAAACCAACAACCATGGTTAGCGCCCACCTGACTGGATGAGGCAACTTGGCAAGGAATGCTTTGATCTTTTCCACGGTCTTTACCTTCTGACTATTGCTCTAAATCTAATGCGGCTGGATGTTGATTGGCTGTGATTGCGAAGGCTTGTTAGCCAAGCTTGAGAGCCAGTACAACCTGACCGCCACCTGCGGTGATCTGAGTGCTGAGGCTTAGCTCGGGAGCAAGTCTGCTGATTCGATCAAGCAGCCACTCAGAAGCTTGCTCAGCGTCTTGTTGGTCAGGACAGCGAGCAATGATTTCGCGACCTCCCTTTTTGCGAAGTCTTTCAACGGTCTCAAAAATTGGAGACGGGTCAACTACCAAGAGCTCTTTTGGCCATGGCACGACCGGAGAGATTTTGCCCTTCATGGTGTTGCACTGACGGTGAGCTAAGCGCTCAACGAAGTCCGCGCCTTTTTTGACTCGAATGGCACCGTAGCTATCGACACTGGGTCCTTGGTCGTTGTTGACTGAAAGTTCAGGGTCAACCGGCTTATCGCAAAGCCAGCAAATCCAGTTGTCCTGGTCGCCAACCGCATTTAGATCACTCATGACTAAAGACTAAGCCACAGCTGGTTTAGTCGTCGTCGTCCTCTTCGCCTTCTTCGCCCTCACCAGCAGGCACGGATGCCTGTGGGAGAGTTCCGGAAGCAGCGGTGGTTGAGAGAGCACCGAGCTTGAAGCTGGCCAGAACGCTCGCTGGCGTCTTAGCTCCACCGTGTTGACCAGAGAAAGCTGCAGTGCCGTCCTTGCCACAGATCGCCTTGATGACGCCTGCTCCACCAGGGTGAGAAGAAACGTAAGGGGTTAGGTCATAAACGTTTTTGTTGACAACGGACCAGCAATCCTTTCCAGTGTTGTGCTTTGCAACCTCGGCAACGGTGTAGGTGCCGGCAGCACTAGGGCTGGTAGGAGTAGCGGTCGGGTCAGGTGTTGGAGTTGCACTCGGGTCACTCGGAGTGACATTTCCGGCATAGACGCCGATGGCCAGGCTTGTGAGCTCACTTGCCGGGCGCTGCTCAGAACCATGCTGGGACTTGAATGCACTGGTGCCGTCAATACCGCAGAGCCAGGCAAGTGAGCCCGCTCCACCTGGGTGCTTCTGCATGTAAGGGGTCAAGTCATAAACAGTGGTGTCGATCGCGGTCCAGCAGTCTTCTCTGGTGGCGTGGTTGGCGATCTCTGCCAAAGTAATTCCGTCAGTGGCAGATTCGGAAGAGGTGCTCGGCGAAGATTCTTCTGGCGCTGCCTCGTAAGGGGCAATGCGGCTAGCCCAGGTTGCCTCGGCTCCCGAGTGACCAACAAAGTAGGTCAGGGTCGAGACCGAAATAATGCCAACAAGCGCTAAGCCTGCTGCAGCCTGCAATTGCCACTTAGGCCTGTCCTTGCGCTGCAGAAAATAGAACGTAACCCCTAAAGCTAGAAGCCCGACCGATGCCGGAAAAAGAATAGTTCCGAGCGCCTCGTGGGTCTGAGGTTCTCCAACCCTCTCACCTAAAGCCTCGCCAGATTCTTTGGCGATGTAGGTGAACACGGTCGAGAGACTAAGACCAATCAAGGTGAGTGGGAAAAAGCTTTTGCGCCACTTCGGGACAAAAATCAACATTGCCAGCGCTAAAGCTGAAAGCGGTAGTAGCACAACTGCGCCGTGAACGGCGAGCGGGTGGACTGGTAATCCACCGAAGGTGTCTAGCAAGGATGAACTAATTATTGATTGATCCATATCCAAAACCTATTCCTTATTTCTGGGTGTTGTCTGAACTCAAGCTGAATCATTCCAGTTAGGAATTGGGATTCCTTGAACCTTAGACTTGAAGACAAACAAGATAGGGAAAACATGTTTCCAAAAGACTTCCTCTGGGGTGTTGCAACCTCTAGCTACCAAATCGAAGGCGCTGCCTATGAGGATGGTAAAGGTAAGTCAATCTGGGACACCTTCTGCGAAGAGCCGGGTCGAGTAAACAACGGCGACCACGGTCTTATCGCAAACGATCACTATCACCGCTATGCCGATGACGTGGCCCTTATGAAGTCTCTTGGGGCTCAGGCCTACCGCTTCTCGATCTCTTGGCCAAGACTTTTCCCTAACGGGGACGAGGTTCGCGAGGACCGTGGCTTTGCTTTTTACCACAAGCTCATCGACGCGCTAGAGCAGGCCGGCATCGAGCCGGTACTCACTCTGTATCACTGGGATTTGCCGCAGGCGTTGCAGGACAAAGGTGGCTGGGCAAACCGCGACATCGTGAAGGCTTTTGAGTACTTTGCTCAGGAAGTTGCCAAAGAATTTGGTCACCGCGTAAAGCGCTTCTCGCCAATAAATGAACCTTGGGTGATTTCTTGGCTTGGCTACGGCATGGGTGTGCACGCCCCTGGAATTCAGGATCTTGGCCAGGCCGTTGCCGCATCACACCACACCGTGATGGCCCACAATGCAGCGCTAAAGGCAATCAAGCGGGTAGTTCCAACCGCGTTGGTTGGACCAGTTCTCAACCAGGCCATGCCTGACGTTGATGACATTTTTGACCCTGAGCAAATACGTGCCGCTCAGGCAATGGACGCCCAACAGAACCTGTTCTGGATGGATGGCATCTTCCGCGGTGAGTACCCAGCCCTTGTTTGGGAACTCTATGACGATCACCTAAAGAAAGTGGTTCAGCCGGGAGATCTTGAGGTTGTTGAAAACGACTGGCTCGGCATCAACTACTACTTCAACGCGCGCATTGGCCACCGAGTTTCAAAGGACCACTTCTCACGCGCGAGAGTAATTGACCAGCTGCTTCCTTACGCCGTTGAAGCGCAGTCGCAGGGGCCACTGACCGACATGGGCTGGCCGGTGACGCCATATGGCATTGGCGACCTCATGGTTCGCTGGACGCGCGAGTATGGCGACAAGGTCCCACAGATGTTCATCACCGAGAATGGCTGCGCCTACCAAACTGGACCGGATGCAGGTGGACTGATTGATGACCAACAGCGCATCGAGTACCTAAACGATCACCTCTACAACGTCCAAGACGCCATTAGTCGCGGTGCCAATGTTGGTGGCTATTTCCAGTGGTCGCTGATGGACAACTTCGAATGGGCAGAGGGTTACGACAAGCGCTTCGGAATCGTCTACGTTGACTTTGAGACCCAGGAGCGAATCCCAAAGGAATCAGCCAAGTTCTTCTCCCAGGTCATAAAGACATCGGGAGCGAACCTGACTGTCCGCCAGAGCAAAGTCTCCTAGGTAGCGAGCCCTATAGGTCACAGGCAAGTCAAAGAGGAAAATTCTTCCTCGCGGTATTTGGATAGAAGTTCACAGCGCCGCGGACCCAAACCGTCACACGCATTCCAACCTCTGGCGCAAATGGCCCGTTTGATCTAGCGCGAATCTTTTGACTTGGGGTCTGCACCTCAACCACTGCGTCGTGACCAAAGAAAACTCGACCAATCACTTCTGAATCGCCATTGGGATTTGGCTGCAGGTAGAAGTTCTCGCTTCGAACCGCAACCACACCTTTTTGGCCGTCTTCGACGTGGTTCAACGCGGTGAGCTTGCCCAGGCTGGTGTGAACTTTTCCATCCACCACCTCACCATCAATCAAAACAGAGTCTCCCAGGAAGGTTGCAATCCCTAGATCGGCTGGTGCGTTGTAAATCTCGGTTGGAGTTCCAACCTGGATGATCGTCCCAGATCTCATAATCGCAACTCGGTCAGCCAAAGAAAGCGCTTCTTCCTGATCATGGGTCACCAAGATTGCTGTCGCTCCTTCAGCCTTTAGGGCTGCCTTTACCTCAAGGCGCAACACCTCACGCAATTCGGCATCGAGCGCACTGAAAGGCTCATCTAGCAAAACAAGTGCCGGCTTATTGGCAAGCGCTCTTGCGAGAGCAACGCGTTGGGCCTGACCTCCGGAGAGTTGATCTGGTTTCCGATCCGCAAACTCTTCCATTCGGACTAGCTTCAAAAGCTCCAAGACCCTGGCCTGCTTTTCAGCCTTGCCCAGACCCTTGAGCCCAAACTCGATGTTGCCTGCAACCGTTAGGTGAGGAAAGAGTGCCGCATCCTGCGGCACAATGCCGATGCCTCGGCGTTCTGGGGCGGTCAGGGTATCGACGCTTGAGACCTTCTCACCGCTGAGCCAAATCTCTCCAGCACTCGGTGCTTCAAAGCCTGCAATCAGGCGAAGCAAGGTTGACTTTCCAGCACCGCTAGAACCCAGAACCGCAATCAATTCTTTTTGCTCAACTGCAAGATTTACATCATGGAGAATCTGTTGCCCGCCAAATTGAACCGAAAGGTTTTTGATTTGAAGCTGAGTCATTTGACATTCACCTCCGAAATTAATTTGCGGGCCTGGCTATTTAGCACCAGAGCTGGCACCCCCGCAATGATAATCAACAGCAGCGCATAGGGCGCAGCCTGAGAGTATGACAACGTTTCGGTAGCGGCCCAAAGCTCGGTTGCTAGGGTGTCAACTCCGTTTGGCCTCAGCAGCAGGGTTGCCGGTAGTTCCTTTAAAACCGCAAGCGAAGCCAGTGCAATTCCAGCCCAAATTCCAGCTTGAGACATCGGTAATACCAGGCGGAAGATTGCCCCGAGCTTGCCAAGACCGAGTGAGCGTGCGACCTGCTCCTGGGCTTTTGAAACCTGAGCGATTGGAGTGGTGATGACAGAGAGCGCATTTGGCAAAAACAAAATCAGGTAGGCAAAGATCAATAGCCAAACAGTTTGATAAATACCAGGTGTCAGGTTCGCTCCAAAAAAGACCAGCGATAGCGCAATCACCAATGCAGGTAGCGCATGGGAAGACCACACCGTGAGCTCAACACCTGATGCGAACCGGCTAGGGAATCTCACGTTCCAAATCGCTATCGCGGTGGCAAAGATTCCAATCACTAGCCCCGCACTTACGGCCATACCCAAAGACGCCGACAGGGCGCTAAGAATCTCTGACACATCCCATGCATCACCGGAAAGTGTCCAGGAAATCAATGCCGCAATCGGCACCAGGCTAGATCCGATTGCCACAATCAAAAGCACTGCCCCAGCCAAGAACTTCCAACGACCGAGTTGGATCTTGAGTTGCCTGGACTGCTTTTCGACCTGGGTGTAGCTGGTTCGATATCGCTTCTCGAAATACAGCACAATCAGAGTTAGCAGCACCAACACCACAGCCAGAGCAGCCGCCGCAGTGCGGTCAAAGGATCCGCGGTAGGCGTTATAGATAGCCCTAGTGAAAGTATCAAAACGAAGAATCGACACCGCACCAAATTCACTTAGTGTGTAAAGCGCAACCAACAATCCTGACGCCATCGCAGCCGTTCGAACCTGAGGCCAAGTCACCCTGCGCAAAACCTGAAAGCTAGTAAGCCCAAGCGATCGTGCCACTTCTTCCTGGTTCACGTTTGAGCGAATCAGCGCAGCGGAAACAGCTAGAAAGACATATGGCGCACTCGCTAGCGACAAGGTGATCCAAGAGGCAAAGAATCCGTTGAAGGACGGAAAGACTGATGTGTATGCCAAAGCCAATACATAGCTTGGGATCGCCAGTGGCAAGGTTCCGAGCACTGCAAAAAATGCTGCTCCAAACAAGTTGGTTCGGGTGGTTAGCCAAGCTTGCAAAAAGCCCAGAAGCATCGCTGTGATTGTCACCGAAACAGTGAGCAGCAAGGTGTTTGCCAAAAGCTCCAGAGTTCTTACTCGCAGCAGTTCTACGAGAGCCTTTTCGAACCCTGCGACCAGTCGAACCAGTAGGTAACCAAGTGGCAACAGAGCCGACAAGGCAGCGAAAATCCCCAACGCGGATATTGCGAATGGGGGCTTTTGCATTTTTGCCTAGATCAGCCCGGCTTGACGAATCAGCTCTAGAGTGCGCTCCAATGAATCGAGGTCACTGAGGTCAACCTTCGGCGATGGAATGTCCGTAAGTGGAGTCAAGTCGTCTACCGGCATCACGCCCGCAACCAATGGGTATTCTCTGGTGCTCTCGGCAAAGTAGGTCTGGCCGGTTTTTGAAAGCAGGTATTCAACGAACTTTCTTGCCGCATTGGAGTCGTTGACGATTCCAACGCCCGCCGCGTTGATTAGATTGCCAACGTCGTTGGATTCAAACTGGGCAATCTTTGACTTCATGTTCTCAACACCCTGCTCTTTGGCAAGGGCATACCAGTAGTAGTGGTTGATTAGGCCAACATCTACCTGACCTGCTTCGACGGCCTCCAAGATTGCGGCATTCTTTTCAAAGATGACAGCATTTGCCTTCATTGCCTTTAGCCACTCGAGGGTCTTCTCATCGCCTTCAACCACGCGCATTGCGGTTACAAAGGCCTGGAATGAGGCATTGCTAGGGGCAATTGCCACCCTGCCCTTCCATAGTGGATCAGAAAGATCGAAAACAGACTTCGGTAGCTCATTCACTGTTTTTGGGTTGTAGTTCATGACTCGAACACGACCTGAGACCCCGACCCACATGCCATCAGCTGCCGAGTAGGCAGCTGGAACGAGGTCATAAATGTCTATAGGCAACTTGGTCAAAAGTCCTGCCTTAGAGACAGCTCCAAGCGCACCGGCATCCTGGGCAAAAAAGACATCTGCTGGGGAGTTAGCTCCCTCTTCTAACAACTGTGCCGCAAGTTCAGCACTTCTGGCGTAGCGAACCTCAACCTGGATTCCGGATTCTTCTTCAAACATCTCAATGAGCGGCTGCACGAGCTCTTCGTCTCGACCGGCATAGACCACGATCGAATCCTGCTCGCTGGTTACCGGTTCAGCTGCGCAACCGGTTAGTGCAATGAGGGCGGTTAGAGAGACTGCAAAGAGCTTGTTGATGCGCAAAATGTTCCTATCAAAAATGAGTTCTAAAACGAACTTCTCTGAATAGGTTAGGTTTACCTAACTAGTTTGTCAAGATTAGCCATTCCCGCTAGCAGAGCTAGTGGATTAGACTTTGGGTTGCTCGGTCTGTTGATTCATGCCGCTTAGGAAAGATTTAGATTGATAGCGGTTCAAGACCTCGAAATTCAAATTGGTGCCAGGACTTTGATGTCCGGCGTGAATTTCCGCATCCAAAAGGGTGACAAGGTCGGCCTTGTAGGTCGCAACGGTGCCGGTAAAACCACCCTCACCAAAATTCTCTCTGGAGATGGTCAGCCAACCCTCGGAACTGTGTCCGTGCACGGTCAAATTGGCTACCTGCCGCAGGATCCTCGTTCGGGTGATCCAAAAGAATTGGTGCGAACCAGAATCCTAAATGCCCGCGGGCTTGGTGACATTTCTGCTCGCATGCTCAAGGCCACACTAGACATGGCGAGCACGGACCCAAAGATTCACGATGCTGCCATGAAGAAATATGCCCGCGCCGAGGAGGAATTCAACTCTGCTGGCGGCTATGCCGCCGAGGCCGAAGCCTCCTCGATCGCATCAAACCTTGGCATCAGTGAACAGACCCTAAGCCAAGAACTTGGAACCCTCTCAGGTGGTCAGCGCAGAAGAATTGAACTTGCCCGCATTCTGTTCTCGAACGCAGAAACCATGCTGCTTGATGAGCCGACTAACCACTTAGATGCCGACCGTGTGGTTTGGCTTAGAAACTTCCTCAAGAACTACGCCGGTGGCTTGATTGTGATCAGCCACGATGTTGACCTGGTGGAAGAGACCGTGAACCGAGTCTTCTACCTAGATGCCAATCGTCAGGTAATTGACATCTACAACATGGGTTGGAAGAACTACCTAAAGCAGCGCGAGGCAGACGAAGAACGTCGCAAGCGTGAGCGCTCGGGAGCCGAAAAGAAGGCCGCCGTTTTGACTCTTCAGGCTGCCAAATTTGGTGCCAAGGCAACCAAGGCAGCTGCTGCGCACCAGATGCAACGTCGAGCCGAGAAGCTCCTAAGCGGTCTGGATGCGGTTCGCGAGCAAGACCGGGTTGCCAAGATCAAGTTCCCAGAACCAGCGCCTTGTGGAAAGACGCCTCTAATGGCATCAAACCTCTCCAAAAGCTATGGCTCGCTCGAGATCTTCACCGCGGTTGACCTAGCTATTGACCGTGGCAGCAAGGTAGTTGTAATCGGACTAAACGGTGCCGGAAAGACCACCCTGCTGCGCATGCTCGCGGGAGTGGATAAGCCAGACACTGGAGAAATTGAACCGGGCCATGGCCTCAAGATTGGCTACTTCGCTCAGGAGCACGAAACCCTTGATGTCACTAAAACCGTGCTGCAGAACATGCAGTCCTCAGCACCGCAGCTAAATGATGCCGACTGCCGCAAGGTCTTGGGTTCGTTCCTGTTCTCCGGCGACGATGTTTCCAAACCAGCCGGTGTGCTTTCCGGTGGCGAGAAGACCAGGCTGGCATTGGCAGCCTTGGTTGTTTCAAGTGCAAACGTTTTGCTACTGGATGAGCCAACCAACAACTTGGACCCAGCCAGCCGCGAAGAGATTTTGCGCGCACTGGCGTCTTTCACGGGAGCCGTTGTTTTGGTTAGCCACGACGTGGGTGCAGTTGAAGCGCTAAACCCAGAGCGAGTTTTGATTCTGCCCGATGGCGTTGAAGACCACTGGAACCAGGGTTACGCGGATCTAATCTCGCTGAGCTAGCTCTCGAGAGCCTTCTTGATGCGCTGCACTGATACTGGATCTTTAGTTCCCAGAGTTTGAGCAAACAAACTAACTCTGAGCTCTTCCAGCAACCATCTTGCTCGCACCAAATTCCCTGCGGCCGAAAGAGGTAGTGGCAACTCTCCCCCGGCATTGGCAAACACCTGCATTGCTTGCGAAAGCTCAACTTGCGCAGAGCGATCTTTGAGCGGGTTCTCCTGCATCTTGGTAACCCGAATGGTTATGGCCCTAAGGTAAACCGGCAACCGCTTGAGTCGCTCTGACGGCGTAGCTGAAATGAAGTTCTTTGCTAGCAGCTGTGCGATGTGTGCCTTCTCGTCGCTGAGTTCGTTTAGAAAGTCCATCGCACTTGCTGACGAAATAGCTTTTGTCGCTTCTCGAGCAGCATCGGAAATCTCGCTGGAGAGCGCAACAACCTCAAAGCAAAACTCCAAGACCCTTGCCTGGACGCTGTCGCGGATTACCTCAAACTCTTTGCGAGAAAAGATCAGTCCGTCAGCTCTGACTTTCTGGATCTCCTCGATGGCAAGGGCTGCGATCACATCGTCGACAAATGCACCAATGCCTTGGTAAGGCAGGGAAGCCAGGGCAAGTTTCTCCTGCTGCTTGAGATGAGCCTCAATGTATTTGGCAGGGGTTGGTATTGCCATTCTGACTAGTTCAGCAACTGCCCTGGGGTGCCTAGCAAGTCGATCAGCCTCGGTTGCCAGCACCTCTACATCCACCGACTTGCCATTTAACACAAGGGCTGGGTAGGCCTTGATGCTGCTGTTGCCGCTGACCGTCTCAACCAAGTCGGTGAGCTGATCGAAGTCCCAGGACTTCAGCCCTTGTCGCTCGAGGTCTTTGTGCAGGCGAGTGGCAACCTGTGCAACGGCGCGCTGCCCTTCGGATTTGAACTTGCTTTGAAGATCAAGCAGGTCTGTCGAAGTTGCAACAGCCTTACCCTTTTGATCCACAACTCGGTAGGTCATCTTCAGGCCGTCAGATAGCTTGCTCAAATCAAAGTCCGATGCCGATACCTTCACGCCCGCCATAGATTGAATGGTCCGAGCCAAGTTTTCAGTTAGACCGCCTGCCGGGTGAAGCTCAACCACAATCTTTTTTGCCCAATCGTTAGCTGGCACCACGGACTTTCTAATGGCTTTTGGTAGCGCTCTAATCATCTCGGTGACCAGTTCCAACCGAAGACCAGGAACTAGCCAGTCAAACTCTGCGGACTCAAGGCTTGGCAAAACTTCCACCGGAATGCTGATTGTCACGCCGTCTTCTAAATCGCCTGGGGCAAACCGATACTGCAGGTCGAACTGATGCCCGTGGGTAATCCAGCTTGATGGGAATTCATTCTCATCGGGAGCTACCAGCGCAACCTCTTTGAGGTTTTCGCGGGTCATGGTCAAAAGGTTTGGCTTTTCTTCCCTTACCTTGCGCCACCAGCCCTCAAACGAGCGGGTTGAGAAAACATCCAGCGGAACGCGGTTATTGAAAAAGCGGTATTGATCTTGCTCATCCGGAATTAGTTCTGGTTTTCTGGCGCGCTCAGCCTCGGCCTCAAGCTCTTCCAAAAGTTTGCGATTTTCTCTCTCGAAACTTTGCTTGGAATCCCATTCACCATCAACTAACGCATGGCGAATAAACAGCTCTCTAGCGTGCAACGGGTCAATGCGGGAGTACTGCACCTTTTGACCCGAGATGATCACCAAGCCAAAGAGAGTTACCTTCTCAAGGGCAATTGCAGCACCCATTTTCTTTTCCCAGTGCGGTTCAGAAATCTGCCGCTTGCATAGCTCTCCTGCAATCTCTGCAGCCCAAGCTGGGTTGACCTCAGCATTCATGCGAGCAAAGAGCCTGCTGGTCTCGACCAGTTCCGCCGACATCAATGCCTCGGGTGGTTTTTTGGCGAGCGCCGACCCCGGGAAAACGACAAACCTTCGGCCATTGGAGCCTAAGTATTCTCGTGATGTCTTTTGCTTTACCGGCTTGCCATTTACAAACTTTTGCTTTTGGTCCTGCAACAGCCCCAGCTGGCTCAATAGACCGGCCAGCACCGACTTGTGGATTGCCTCGGGGTTCACTCGTGCTGGTCCATAATCCAAGCCCAGCGGCTTAGAGACCAGCTTGAGCTGCTTGACAAGGTCCTGCCACTCACGAATGCGCAGGAAGTTGAGGTGTTCTGCTTTGCAAAGTTTTCTAAAGGCGCTCGAGGAGAGCTTGCCCTGTTGCTGCTCCAGGTGATTCCAGAGATTGACAAGGGTTAGGAAGTCTGAGGTTGGGTCAGTGAAACGAGCGTGCAGCAAATCTGCCTTCTCACGCTTTTCGATTGGCCGCTCTCTTGGGTCCTGAATGGTAAGTCCCGCAACAATCACCATCACCTCGCGAGTGACGTTGTTCTTGGCTGACTCCAAGAGCATTCGGGCGAATCTCGGTTCAATCGGTAGTCGAGCCAACTGCTTGCCCAACCCGGTGAGAACGAGTTGACCTTGCTCATCTTGGGCTAACGCTCCAAGCTCAATCAACAGATTGTTGCCGTCTTTGACACCCTTATTGTCTGGAGCCTGCAGGAACGGGAACTTACCAAGTTCGCCAAGGCCAAGGTTGGCAGCCTGCAGGATCACAGATGCCAAGTTGGTGCGCAGGATTTCTGGGTCGGTGAACTCCGGTCTGGAATTGAAGTCCTCCTGGGAGTAAAGCCTGATTACGGTTCCAGGGGATGTTCTACCCGCTCTACCAGCTCTCTGGTTTGCGCTGGCTTGGCTAATCGCCTCAATCGGTAAGCGCTGGACCTTGAGCCTTGTGCTGTAGCGCGAGATGCGGGCGGTTCCGGCATCGATCACATACTTGATGTTTGGAATCGTCAACGAGGTCTCTGCCACGTTTGTTGCAAGGATCACTCGCTGCTGAATACCTGCTGACTTTGAAGGCTCAAAGACTCGATGCTGCTCGGCGGAGCTGAGTCGTCCATAAAGCGGCAGCACCTCTATGCGCTTTGTTAGCTGACCTGCGGTCGCAGCTCCAACAATCGCGTCCTGGGCATCGCGGATTTCTGACTCTCCAGATAAAAAGACCAAGACATCGCCGGCCTCTTCGCGCTCAAGCTCCTTGATCGCTGAGACAACGCCATCGATGTAATCGTCAGCTGTGGTCTCGGCATCTGGGTCAGACTCCCCCTGCTTTTCAGAAACCACCGGGCGGTAGCGAACCTCTATCGGGAAGGTGCGGCCGCTGGCCTCGATGATTGGGGCATCATCAAAGTGCCGGCTAAAGGATTGTGGGTCAATGGTTGCCGAGGTAATGATCACCTTGAGGTCTTTGCGCTTTGGGAGCAGCTGCTTGAGGTAACCAAGCAGGAAGTCAATGTTTAGGCTGCGCTCGTGAGCTTCGTCGATGATTATCGTGTCGTACTGCGTGAGGTTTCGATCGTTCTGCATCGCGTTGAGCAGGATGCCGTCGGTCATCACCTTGACCAGGGTCTTTTTAGACGATGTGTCCGTGAAGCGGACCTGATATCCAACCTCTTGTCCAAGTTCTACCTTGAGCTCCTCGGCGATGCGCTCTGCTACGGATCTTGCTGCAATTCGACGGGGTTGGGTGTGGGCAATTGATTTGCGGCCCAGTTCCAAGCACATCTTTGGAATCTGAGTGGTCTTACCCGAACCCGTGGCACCAGCAATAACTACAACCTGGTTTTTTTGAATCGCCTCAATAATCTCCTCGCGAAGAAGTGAAACTGGCAGGTCAGCTGGGTAATTGATATTCACACTGGTCGATTTGTTCTTGGGGATTTCCAGCCTAATTGAACGAACTTGCCAATCAGAAGCCCGGCTACCTAAACCCGTTGCTTATTCTTGGCATCCCCGGTCGCCCTAAGTGCATACGTCCAGATGGCGTCGCTTGGGCTAAGGCCCATGTGTAGGGTGACGAAATCCTCAGTGGTAAGCGAAAGCAGTTGCTGCTGCAAATCCAAATTGGCCTGATCCTCTGGAATGTCAAATTCCAACGCTGCCTCTAGCACGGCCATTAGGGCCTTCGGCTCCTCGCCTGCTTCTGCGAGAATTAAGGCTGGTCCAATAATTCTCTCGTTGCGAGAAATCTTTCGAATTGGATCTCTGCCAACTCGAACAATCAAGTCATCAAGTAATGGGTTCCGCAAGCGGTCTAGAGTTTTTTGCACGTATTCGCTTTGCTCGGCGGCGCTGAATCCATGCTTGATTATCAAAGCCTTGGAAGTCTCTTCCAGCACTTCCGAAACCGTCCGCTCAATCTCCGGATCCTTCAGGGCTGTGGCGATTGTTAGCTGTCCGGCCTTCTGACCGAGGTAGGCGATGGCGCAGTGACCGGTATTTACGGTGTAGAGCTTGCGTTCAATAAAGGGTTGGAGATCTGCAACGAGTTTCACAGCGGGAATGCTGAGTGGAGTTTCAAGATTCTTCGTTTCAATTACCCACTCCGAAAACACTTCAACTTCAACATCTGGAAAGAGCTTGGCGTCTTGCATGGGCACAATTCGATCTACCGCAGTGTTACAAAAAATCACCCGGGACTGATCGATTCCATATTTTGCAATCTCGTCGGCCAAAAGGTCTGTCGCGTTAACCGCGTTCTCGCACGCCATTATCAAAACTGGTGCGCTTAGCTTGCGCAGCTTCAGCGCTTCCGCGATAGCGGGTGCGATGTGAGGCAAAATGTTGACTCCAACAGCTGCCGTAATCAAGTCGGCTGTTGCAAGTTCGTCTCTTAGCTTTTCTGGTTCGAGCATGGAGTTGACGGCGGAGAAATTTCGATAGTCCGAGGTGCTGCCAGCCTCACCAATCTCAATAACTCGATAGTGACCAGCCGAATTAAGCGAACTTATGACATCTTCGTTGACGTCTGCAAAAACTACGTGATAACCAGAATCTTGGAGGACGGCTCCGATAAAGCCACGGCCGATATTGCCGGCACCAAAGTGCACTGCTTTCATGGTTTGTCTCCCTTCCTAAGCTTGACGCTTCAGAGACTTGCGCCTGAAGCTATTAGCTTCAGAATTTCTTCTTTTGAATCCGAACCATAAAAAATCTCTAGATTTTCCGGCACCTGAAGGAGCTCAGCGAGCTGTCCCAAAAGCTCAACGTGGGCATCTCCTCTGGAGGCGATTCCCAAAACACAACGAACCTCTTCTTCGGCCCAAGCTATCGGTGTTTTGAGTTGAAGAAATACCAACTGATCCTTTGATACGTATTTCCGGGATTCGTCGGTCCCGTGGGGAATCGCAAACCCTACTCCGATAGCCGATGGAAAAATTTGTTCTCTCTCCCACATGGCATCTGCATACTCTTGACTTACTGCTCCCAGTTCGACCAGGAGCTTTCCGCATTGAGCTACTGCCTCCTCCGAAGAGGAGGCAGTAGCACCAATCACGATTCCGGCTTGAGTGATTAGCTCAGTCACCAACGATCTCAGCACCTTCTGATAGGTCTGACACCAATTGCGCGATTTTGAAATCACCCAAGAACATGTCGAAAACGATCACCACCGAGCCAGGCACAGCTTGCCTTGCGCGACTCCCGAGACCACGGTGACAAAGCACCAAGTCATGAGGTTCGTCAGCAAGCTGATTGACGGGGGTGTGGCTCACGGTGATACCGGTGTGCTTCAGCTGCTTTGCAAGCATCCTCGCAACCATTACCGATGAACCCATGCCAGCTTCGCAAGCAACAACGATGTGCTTGACGTCAGCGCCGGAGATAGTTGCCATCGCTACTCAGCAGCTCCGGTCTTCATTGCCTTGCTCTTTGCCCTAGCAGCGTCTAGGTCGTCGTTCCCAGCCTTTGAAGCCTTCAGGATCAAGAAGGAGACTACGAATGAGACTGCTGCCGATAGCAAGATTCCTGCAAACACACCGAAGTGGTTTCCTGGAGGGGTAACTGCAAGGTAGGCGAAGATGGATCCTGGAGATGGTGTTGCAACTAGTCCAACTCCGGTAGCCAAGAAGATTGCAACACCAGTAGCACCACCGGCAATTGCGCCAAGGATAACTAGTGGGCGAAGCAATACGTATGGGAAGTAGATCTCGTGGATTCCACCAAGGAAGTGGATGATGATTGCTCCAGGTGCGGAACCACGAAGGATCTTTGGACCAGCTAGCCAGAAGGCAACCAAGATTCCAAGACCAGGACCAGGGTTGGTCTCAAGCATGAACATGATTGACTTACCAAGCTCCTCGGACTGAACAACTCCGATCGGTGCAAGTACACCGTGGTTGATTGCGTTATTGAGGAATAGCACCTTTGCTGGCTCAATCAAGATTGAAGCAAGTGGCAACAATCCAGTGTCTATAAGCGCTTGCACGCCCTTGCCCAAGACGTCCGAAAGTGCATTTACGCTTGGTCCAATTCCTAGGAATCCAAGGATTGCCATTAGCAAACCGGAGATACCTAGTGAGAAGTTGCCGATCAGCATTTCGAATCCAGGAGGGGTAACTGGGTCTAGAACTGAGTCAATCTTCTTCAAAACCCATGCAGCTAGAGGACCAATAATCATGGCACCTAGGAACATTGGGATTGAAGTTCCCACAATCACACCAACTGTTGCCACTGCACCGATAACAGCTCCACGCTGTCCGTGTACAAGTCGACCACCGGTGTAACCAATGAGGATCGGCAATAGGTTGACGATCATTGGACCGACCATGGCAGCTAGCTGCTCGTTAGGTGTCCAACCGGTCGGGATGAAAAGTGCAGTTAGGAGTCCCCAAGCAATGAATGCTCCGATGTTTGGGATTACCATGCCTGCAAGGTTTCCACCTAGCTTCTGAACCGCTGCGCGCCAGCCAGTGTGGCCACCGTCACCCGCGGGGATAAAATTACTCATGGGTACTGCCTTCCTTTAGGGGGTTTGTATTCACGGGTCGGTGATTTCGATTTTTTGGAGCTATTTCGGAGGCCCAAAGGTCTTGACCACCGTCCCTATCCCTCAGACCCGAGTGAGGGGTCGTTAGGAATTCTTTACGCGAGCACAACATCTACACCTGCACTCGAGAACTTATCTAGATACTTCTGCTCAATATCCAGATTCGTGACCACTCGGTCAAAGTCATCAAAATTTGCAAACTTGGCGGGATATGCGATCCCAAACTTTCCGCTGTCCGCAAGCAGAATTCGCTCGCTGGATTGCTGCATCATGATCTTCTTCACCTGGGACTCATCAGTGTCGAAGGCTGTTATTCCGCCCTCCAACGATGCGCCGTTGGTTCCAATGAAGGCCAAGATGGCGTTGTAGTCAGCGACCTCAGACGCGGTCTTCGCCCCAACAGAGCTGTGGGTTGCCGGACGAATGCGACCACCCAGCACAACGGTTTGGGTCGAGCTGTCTGCGAGCTTGGAGGCGAGATTGATGTTGTTGGTAACGACAATTAGCTTTGGCTTATCTCTGAGGTAAGGGGCAAGGCATTCGGTTGTAGAACCGCCATCGACAAAGATGCATCCTTCTTCCGGAATGTATGAGGAGGCGAGCTGAGCCACCATTCGTTTTTTGTCAGGGTTGAGGCCGAGTCTTTCGGTCATCGTGTACTCGTGACCAAAGCGATCGTTTGAAATCGCTCCGCCGTGCACCCGACGAAGTGCCCCTCGGCGCTGAAGCAGATCTAGGTCTCTTCTGACGGTCTCTACGGCGACATCCAGTTTCACAGCGGCGCGGCCTGCATCAAGCTTTCCCTCGACGCGCGTCCACTCAACTAACTTGAGTCTTCGCTCTTCTGCCAACATCCTTGTTGTTCTCCGTTTTTGCCTGTATGGCGAATTTTCAACGACAGTAACAGCGAATTCTCAGAAAAAGACGTTGAAACGGGCAGAAACCCACAAAAAAAGATAACTTTTGTATAACTACTACCGTGCCCCCATCATCTGACGCTGGCAGAGCAACACACGTGCGAATTGTTCATTTTCATCGGAAAAACCACCTTCAATTCTCCGCGAAACCGGATGTCCACCTGGTGAAATAGGAGTTTTGGCTAGGACTTCTTTTCTATCTAGCTGTCGGTTGGGCAGTATCTTTAGCCCTAGATGCGAATATGAAAATGATCGAAGCCTTTATGCCTTTGACTTTTATCAGTTAGGAGACCAGTGAATCTGAATCTCGATAGTTTTTGGTACGGAATACTTGTGGTGGCCGCCGTGCTGTTTTTCGGCTGGAGAGTTTCCAAGAGCATAAAAGCGATAAAGGCAGCCAAAGCTGCAAAAAAGCCAGCTCCGCTCATCGAATGGATCTACATAGTTATGGCGCTGTTCCTGGCTGGATTGTTTATTTTGAACGCCTTCGGACTGGTCAACGGCTAAGGAAATCCGCAACAAGTTACCAAAACGTTACCTTTTTTACGGCTGAGCAACTCCCATCATGCTGTTAAATCGCTGTGAGTCGAGCAATGTAGCCGATTCGCCTGAGCCGACAAAGCTCGACGAGTGGACTTCTGACTTGTACCTAAACAAAAGTCATTGAAAGGACTTTCGAAATGGAATCATTGATCAGCGAGGGCGGATACAACATCGTATTCAACATGCTCTCTTTGGGTATTGCAGCGATGCTTTTCACCACCATCTTCTTGGTGATGGCAAAGGACCGCGTACTACCTCGTTACCGCATGGCAGTAATGGTTTCGGCAACCGTAACCGGTATCGCTGCTTACCACTACTTCAGAATGTTTGAGAGCTTCGAGCACGCATTCGGTCCAGATGCAATTGAAGGCGCTGTCTACAACGTGGGCTACCGCTACGTGGACTGGTTCCTAACCGTTCCACTTCTATTGGTTGAGACCATTGCAGTTCTTGGCCTAGCCCGCGCAGTACAGAGCTCACTACTAGTTCGCCTAGTACCAGCAGCTGCACTGATGATCGGTCTTGGTTACCCAGGTGACGCAGGCCTAAACATCGCAGGCATCGCGCCTTCGGTCTGGGGTCTGCTATCAACCCTTCCATTCCTATACATCTTGTACGTACTATTCGTTGAGCTAGGCAAGTCCCTAGACAAGCAGTCCGCTGCTGTTCAGCGCAAGATCAAGGAACTACGTCTACTTCTTCTAGCAACCTGGGGTGTTTACCCACTAGCTTTCATCGCAAACATGAACGCAACTGGTTTCGACGAGGGTGGATTCGTACTACGCGAGGTTGGCTACACCGTGGCTGACATCTTGGCTAAGTGTCTATTCGGCCTAGTTATCTTCACCATCGCTCGCATCAAGAGCACTGAGGAAGACGCTAGCTTCGCAAAGACCGAGTTCAAGGACTAATAGAAAGGTTCATGACTCCAATGAAAAAGATTGATTGGGACGTTGTCCAAGCCCTAGTGCTAGTGGGAATGCTTCCAGCGATGTTGATCTTTGGAGCCATCTTCCCTTCGCTATTCGCGAACTACTAAAGCTAAAAAGAAACCCCGGGTCCTAGGACCCGGGGTTTTTCTTTAACTACTATTTGAACCACTCGGTTGGTGGCCCTAGGAACAATAGGAATGCGAACACCGCCGGAATGGCGATCAGCAAAACTGCCAGCAGCACAAATGGGCGAGCTATAAACCAGCGAAATAGTCGATCGATAAAACCCTTATCTCTGGGGTCTTGACTCGACTCAGTTCTCCAAGATCCCTCAAGCGCCGAGGTTGCGACCAACCTACGCTCAAATGGAATGGTTGCGAATGGCACAATCGCCAGCGCCACCGCCAGGGCCAACTTCCCAAAGCTCCAGCGCTGGTTGATGCCAACCAACAGTGCGGTTACGGCAAAGCCCAAAAAGACGGCTCCGTGGATGCCTCCGGCAATCGTGACAATCGCTGGGATTGGATCTCCCATCGCGCGAATCACCAGGGCGGCAATAAGCAGCGTCCAGGTAATGGCCTCGCCTCTAGCGAAGGTTAGGAAAAGTTGCTTCGGTTTCACATAACTCCCTTGGTTGCCCCAAGAGTTTATGCGCGCAGGGCCTTTGCCAACTCCCTAAAGTGCTCGACCATCTTGTCCATGTCCTTCTGAGTGTGCATTAGCGAAACCAACCACTGCTCATCTAGTCCCGGAGGGGTTATGATGCCGCGGTTGATGCCCCAGAGCCAGCTCAGTTCGGCAATTCCAAAGTCAACGTTTTTGAAGTCGCGGTAGTTGCGCACTGGAGTCTTAGACCAGGTGATTGCTCCCTTTAGTCCCAATCCGATGGTGTGAGCTGGTAGCTCATACTCTTCAATAATTGCGTTGATCTTGTTCAGGGTATTGACGTTGATTTGCTCGGCCTTTTGCATAGCCTTCGGAGTTACTAGCTTTTCGACCGCCATGACAGCTGCCATAACCAGCGGGTTACCGTTGTAGGTTCCGTAGTGTGCCATGCGACCATCGACAACCGCGTCCATGTACTTTTGTTTGCCACCGAAAGCAGCAACCGGCAGGCCGCCGCCGATGCTCTTGGCCAAGGTGATTAGGTCAGGCTCGACACCGGTTCGACCGGCTGCTCCTGCCTCTCCAGCGGTGAGTCCAGTCTTTACCTCGTCAAAGATCAAGCAAATGTCGTACTTATCGCAAAGCGCTCTCACGGCATGAAGGTAGCCCTCGTCCGGAAGCACGATGGAGATGTTCTCCATTACCGGCTCCAGGACAAATGCCGAGATCTTATGAGAGTTTTCACGCATGATCTTCTCGAGGTATTCGAGGTTGTTGTAAGGAACTACAAACACCTCTCCGGCCTCGACCTCAGGTGGAATATCTGGAGTTGGCGCATTGCCATCACCAATGTTCTCAAGCTTTGGCTTTACCGAAACTTGCAGTGGGTCGTAACCACCGTGGTAGCCACCCTCAAGTTTGATGATTGCCTTTTTGCCATTGGTCGCACGTGCGGTTCGAATTGCATACATCAGTGACTCGGTACCGGAATTGGTAAAGCGAATCATGTCTAGGTTGAAGCGCTTCTTAAACGTTTCAGCGGCGATGGTTGCAGTTGGAGAAGGGGTAACGAACAAGGTGCCAACGCTGTTTAGTGCGCGCTTTACCGCTCGCACGACACCCGGGTGAAGGTGTCCAACCATCATTGCGCCAAAGCCCATGGATAGATCCAAAAGCTTGCGGCCGTCGACGTCCTTGACGTAAGCGCCTTTAGCGCTTGCTACTGAAATGGGGTAGGGGTCCCAGTGTTGGAAGCTAGATGTAACTCCCATTGGTAGGGACTTGCTGGCTTGAACGTTCTCTTTGCCAGATAGTTTTGTGGTTTTTTTGAATAGCTCCCACTCTGCGGCGAGTAGCTCTTTAACTCTGTCTTGATTCAATTCACGAGAGGTATTAGGCACCACTCGGTATCCAGCAGGGTCGTGTTTTGGGTTATGCACTTGTGACACGAGTATCACTCCTTTGTGTTCACCCACTCTCGCACAATGTTTGAAAAAACACCAATTGGCAGCTAGTGGGTTTGTGAATAACTCTTTGAACCAAATTTTTGGCCACTGGTTTAGGAAATGAAACAGCCCAAAATTCACATATACCTAAAGCTCGCAATCCACTCCAAGCTGAAAGGCCAGCCATGCAATTGCTACTCGCCGATCAGCTTGGACCACACTTTGAACTCGAAGAAAAACTGCTGCTGCCGATTGTCGACAGCCAATTTTCTAAGCGCAACTACCATCGCCAAAAAGCTCACCTGATTCGCTATGCGCAGTTGGCAAGAGCAAAGGCTTCGAATGTTGAAACTGTTCGGCTGGAAAATTATCGAGAGCTAAAGACTTTTTCTGGGATAACCAGCATGGTCAAAGGATCTTCTCGATCCTTTGACGCTCTAGCCGATTCGCTGAATCTAACCAAGTTAGATAACCCAGGCTTTTGCTCAAACCAAGACAACTGGAACGCTTACCTTTCCAAGGCTGGTAGGCGATTGCGTCTCGAAGATTTCTATCGCCTGCAGCGTCAGCGACTGGACATCCTGATGGATCACAAAGAACCGGTTGGCGGCAAGTGGAACTTTGATGAGGAGAACAGGCTCCCTCCCCCAAAGCCAGGTCTTGGTCTGCCATCTCCATATCGCCCAATCGAAGACGAGTTGGACAATCAGGTCAGGGCCGAGCTTGATGCACTTGAGAAAAGCGGCAAGGCAACATTCATCGGATTAGATGGCCCAAGGATTTTCCCTGGGGATCGCCAACAGGCGTTGGCTGCGCTAAATGATTTCATTACGAATCGCCTAGATCTATTTGGGCCATACGAAGATGCGATGGATAACCGTGATTGGACTATGGCACACTCGATGCTCTCGGTCCCGATGAATCTTGGGCTTCTCTCGCCACGTGAAGTAGTCGATGCAGCGGTTGATGCATACAAATCTGGGGCTGCTCGGCTTGCAAGTGTTGAGGGATTTGTCAGACAAATCATCGGCTGGCGAGATTACGTTTGGCAGCTTTACTGGCACTTTGATCAGGACTACCAGAACCTAAATGAACTCGGAGCGACAGCAGAAATTCCGGCGGGCTGGCAAGACCTAACTGCCAAGGGGATTGACGCAAACTGTCTTTCCAGCACGCTGAAAGATATCAACGAACGCGCCTGGACCCACCACATTCCAAGACTTATGGTGCTGGGTAACACCGCCCTACAGCGCGGGTTTGACCCCAAGGCGGTAAATGATTGGTTTATCGATGCCTTTGCCGATGGCACCCCTTGGGTGATGCCTGCAAACGTGATTGGAATGTCGCTGTATGCCGATGGCGGCAAGATGTCCACCAAGCCCTACACCTCAGGTGGTGCATACATAAACAAGATGAGCAACTACTGCGGCTCTTGCAAATTCAAACCAACTGTTCGAGTTGGTGAGGATGCCTGCCCATTCACCGCCGGTTACTGGAACTTCCTATCCAAAAACAGTGAGCGATTGAAATCCAACCACCGCATGAGCCAGCCCATGGCTGGTCTTCGCCGGCTAACAGATTTAGAACAATTGCTGAATCAGGAACAAAGCCGGGAATCGCTCTGAGAGGCCTTAGGTTTTAGACACTATGCCAAAAGAAATTACCGCGGGACTTACGATCCTTAAGGACAAGAGCGGTAAGCCCGCGCTCTGTTTAGTTACCGGAGCCACCGGCTATATCGGCGGGCGCCTAATTGTTCAGCTTCTTGAAGCCGGTTATCGCGTTCGAGTGCTGGCTAGAAATCCACAGCGCCTCTCAACCCACGCCTGGATCAATCAGGTAGAGGTAGTTGAGGGTGACGCAAACGATGAGGCAGCGCTAGATTCGGCACTAGCCGGGGTCTCGGTGGCTTACTACCTATTGCATGCGCTCTTGGTCAAAGGTGACTTCGAGCAACTAGAGCGCAACATGGCGCAAGTCTTTGGTGATGCAGCCAAGCGAAACAAGGTCGGCAAAATCATTTACCTCGGTGGCATCATCACCCCGGGACAAGAAGCTTCCCCGCACCTTCAGGCGCGAGAAGACACCGGTCGAATTCTTGCCGAATCTGGCGTTCCAACTTTTGAACTAAGAGCTGGAGTAGTAATCGGTTCTGGTTCGGCGTCTTTTGAAATGCTGCGCTACCTAACCGAACGCCTGCCGATCATGACCACCCCGAAGTGGGTCAAGAATCGCATTCAGCCAATCGCAGTTAGAGACGTGCTTCGGTATTTGGTCGGCACTGCCGGGCTGACTTCTAAACAAGCCGGCGTTTACGAAATCGCAGGCCCAGAGATTTTCACATACGCAGACATGATGCAGGCTTACGCCAAGGTCGCCGGACTTAGAAAGCGCATCATCATTCCGCTTCCTGTGCTGACTCCAAAACTCTCAAGTGGTTGGGTTGGGTTGGTGACTCCCGTTCCAATTACCCTGGCCAGGCGCTTGGTTGACAGCCTCAAGAACGAGGTGGTTGCAACCGACCAGCGAATTCGCAAACTGATTCCCGACCCTGAGGGAGGGCTCACCAACTTTGAACGAGCGGTTGGTCTAGCGCTGGTGAAGATCAAAGAGGCCAGAGTGGAAACCCGCTGGTCAGATGCATCATCCCCTGGAACCCCATCTGAACCGCTACCTACCGACCCCGATTGGGCAGGTGGCTCGCTCTATAAAGATGTCCGCATCTCCCACACCAACGACTCCATCGAAGAAGTCTGGAAGCGGGTTGAGGCAATTGGCGGCGACAACGGCTACTCAACCGCAAGCTGGGCTTGGGAACTGCGCGGCATTATGGACCGGCTTGTGGGAGGAGTTGGGCTTCGACGAGGCAGACGCGACCCCAACCACCTAGAGGTTGGCGATGCACTGGATTTCTGGCGAGTTGAGCAGGTCATCCCGCAGCAGCTATTGCGACTGCGTGCCGAGATGAAACTGCCTGGTTTGGCATGGTTGGAATTTGACCTAGAAGTCGATGCCGCAACCGGTGGAACGATTTTGACCCAGGTGGCAATCTATGCTCCAAAGGGCCTATTTGGTCAGATCTACTGGTGGGCCGTTTGGCCAATGCACGGGTTGGTTTTCCCATCGATGGCCCGCTCACTGGCAGGGTCCAATAAAGTAACCAAAGGCTCCTAAATAAGTTAGTTGGTTACAGATGGCAAAGATTCGCTGGGCAATGGTTGGTACCGGCTTGATGGCCGATCTGATTCTTCGAGACTTTCCCCTAAGTGAAAACACCGAGCTGGTTGCCCTGGTTTCAAGAGACTCCTCCAAAGCAGATCAGAAGCTAGCCGAAGTTGGAATCAGCGCACTGAGTCTTTCCTTTGAGCAGGCAATTGCTCACCCTGAAATTGACCTTATCTACATCGCCTCTCCTCACTCCGAACACTTTTGGATGGCGAAGGCAGCTCTTGAGGCCGGCAAGCACATTTTGGTCGAGAAGTCATTTATGAATTCGGCCGAAGAGGCCGAAGAGATTTATGCACTTGCTCGGCAAAAGCACCTCTTCTCCATGGAAGCGATGTGGACCAAGTTCCTGCCGCTGCACAATGAGCTCATTGAAATCGTGAAGTCCGGTCGTATTGGACAACTGCGTTTGATCGAAGCCGACTTTGGTTTCTTGCGAACCTTTGACAACAACCACCGATTGTTCAATAAAGAACTTGGTGGTGGGTCGAGTTTGGATCAGGGCGTCTACACCACAACGCTAAATCGCTGGTTTGCCGATAGCCCAATACGACACCAAACCACCACTGGCTATAACTACCCCAATGGTGTTGATGCGCTGGCAATGACCAGTTTTGAATTTGCAAATGGAGTAACGGGCCGAGGCAATTCCTCACTTTCAACAGCACTTGGACTGGCAGCCAGGCTGGTTGGTGATCTTGGAATCATTGAGATTCACGAGGCGTTCTGGCACACCACCGACGCCGTGATCAAAACCTATGAGCCAAACAGCGATGTGGCAAAAGTCGAGAGCATCTCCAGACCGCGCAAGGGTGCGGGCTACGTTCACATGATTGAAGCGGTGAGAAACTCAGTGCTTGCCGGTGAAATTGAGAACCGCCAGCACACTCACTCCTTTAGCCTCGAAATCATGCGCTCACTGGATAAAACCCGCGCAGCCCTGGGTTAGTTACTGAGGCTAGCTCCACACTGGTAGAAGCGGTAAACAAGGTTGTCCATTGCCAAACGGTGGTTGGCGTTTGCCCTATCCGCCAGGTTGTAAACAGTAAAGATTAGCTCGGTGCCGTCTTTAGCAATCAAGAATCCGGCCAGCGAATAACCGGAGCGGATGTAGCCGGTTTTAGCAAAGACCTTGCCCTTGGTGTCTACCTTGCTTCCGGTAGCAAAGCGAGATTTGAGTGAACCGCTCTGGCCTGAGACGGGAAGCCCTGCCTCAAGTGCTTCGTAGTCACCGACTCCTTGGTTGACCAGAACCAGCAGGTCATTTATCAATGCAGCTGGCACCTGATTGAGTTTCGAGAGTCCCGAGCCATCGACGATGGAGATCTGCGAAACATCTAAACCGCGGGCCTTGAGAACTTTCTTGTAGAGCGTGTTTAGCGAGGCCATGCTGCCATCGAGGCCGTACTTGATGCTCGCCACCCGGCCTAATGCCTCAGCGAGGGAGTTGTCTGAGACCCGCAACATGTTGGCAATAAGTTCACTAACCGGACGTGATTGCACGCTCGCGATAACAACCGAGTTGCTAGGTGCTTTTGCAATGGTGGCTTTCAGCCCGGATGCAATGCCCTGCTTATTCAGGGATGCAACAAAAAGGTCTCCGGCTTGCTTCACAGGAGTCGCGGTCCGCTGAGCTAGCCAACTGTTTGGATAGCGGGTGCTGGTGAGTCTCGCGGCATCAATCTGCAGCGCGGAAACCGGAGCCATGTAGCCAGAGGTCAAACCGAGCTTGCTCCAGGTAGGGTGCCACTCCTTATCGCCACCAAACAGCGAAGAGTCAACCGAGACAGCAGAGATGGAAACCGAGCTGGCTTTGGCCCAGGCCGCTATTTGCTTGGTCATAGAGTCCAGCTTTGGCGCCTTGGCATAGTAAGAAGTTATGTTTCCCGGCATCCGCGAAAGCGTGATGTCTCCGGCCCCTACCAGGTAGATCTTTCCCGGTTCAGTTGGGCTGACCATCACGCTGGTGGTGATCCGGTAGTCCGGCCCCAAAACATCTAGGGCAACAGCGGCGGTGAGCACCTTCATGACCGATGCGGTTCTGGCTGGCTGCTGCTCGTTCTTAGAGAAAAGCGTTTGACCGCTGGATGCGTTGATGACCTCAACGTGAAGCTGCTTGATATTGCTTGATGCAAGCTGCTTTTCTGGCGTGCAGCCGGTGGCGTGAGCGGGCGTTGGAAATAGCGCCACAATCAAAATTGAAATGGCCAGCAGAAGGGATTTGGTTTGTTTTTGCATGCTTGGGCAAAACTAACAGCTTGCGCCAAATACCAGCCTCTGGCTCGCCAAAGTAGGGTAACCTAATAGAAATTTCCGCCCATTGTTGCGCGCGTAGCCTGAGTACTTCCCACCCCGTTTCTAAAGGAATTTCATGTCAGACAAAGCAAATATTGGTGTCGTTGGTCTTGCCGTTATGGGCTCGAACCTAGCCCGCAACTTGGCATC
>NZ_CBCHRQ010000001.1:0-59651 GCF_965064355.1 Aquiluna sp. | reverse complement strand
GAGTTCGTGGGTTTCGTTGCGACTGTAAGTGACTTACTTCTTCAGATAACGGGTAAGAATTTCCTAGCTCTGACTCGCCCGATTTAGTTATTCGACCTTAACAAGTTGACGGGCAGATCTAAAGACCCCGCCCATTCAACTACCCCCATGCTGAGCACATTCTTCGAGCACCCTTTTGCAATCAGAAGAACATTTCAATTAAACGAAGTCTTCACCTAAATGGGGGTTAAGTGATTGGAATGTTACGTAACGTTTTGGGGGATGGGCTAAAGACCAGGCCTTGAAGATGTGTGCCAGTTTGATGCCATGTCGCCTCGCAAAACGCTCTGGCCTTTGTGCCAAGAGGAACTTGGCTTGCCCAAAGCAATTCGACCAAGTCTGCGTGATTCCAAAATAGCGGCCGTGACAACTGCAACTGCCGCTGCTTTATCCTCAGCGTCGCCGCCGGTGACAGTAAGCAATTGCTGAATTTCTTCTTCCGAATAGATCTTCATTAAAGCGGGATGTTTCCGTGCTTTTTCGGAGGCAAGCTCGCTCGCTTGGTCTTGAGCGCTCTCAGTGAGCGGATCACTGCGGTTCTGGTAGCAGCCGGTTCGATGATGCCGTCTAGCTCACCGCGCTCTGCCGCCAGGAAAGGACTGGCAACGTTGTAGGTGTACTCCTTGGCTAGCTGGTCTCGAACCTTTGCGATATCAAGACCCTGCTCTTCGGCTTCGCGAATCTTGTCGCGGAACAAAATGTTCACAGCTCCCTGACCACCCATAACTGCGATTTCTGCGGTTGGCCAAGCCAGGTTGATATCTGCTCCAAGCTGCTTGGAGCCCATAACGATGTAAGCGCCACCGTAGGCCTTGCGGGTGATTACGGTAACCAGAGGAACGGTTGCCTCGGCGTATGCATAGAGCAATTTGGCACCGCGACGAATCACGCCGGCCCACTCCTGGTCGGTGCCAGGTAGGTAGCCAGGCACATCGACCAGGGTCAAAATTGGAATCGAGAATGCGTCGCAGAACCTTACAAATCGAGCTGCCTTTTCACCTGCGTCGATGTTCAAGGTTCCGGCCATTTGCTTTGGCTGGTTGGCCACAATGCCAACGCTGGAGCCATCAATTCGAGCAAATCCGATCAGGATGTTCGGGGCGTATAGTGGCTGAACCTCCAAGAATTCACCCTCGTCCACCAGTGCCTCAATGATGGTGCGCATGTCATATGGCTGGTTTGGAGAATCCGGGATGATGGTGTTGAGCTTGAGGTCCGCCTCGGTAATTTCGAGCTCGGTGTCGGACTGGTAGGTGACACTCTCTGAGAGATTGTTCTCCGGCAAAAAGCCAATTAGCGACTTTACGTAGTCGAGCGCATCGGCTTCGTCGTCGGCTAGATAGTGAGCAACACCGGAGGTTTCGTTGTGAGTGCGAGCTCCACCGAGTTCTTCCATGCCGACGTCTTCACCGGTTACGGTCTTGATCACATCTGGTCCGGTCACAAACATGTTCGAAGTCTTATCAACCATGATCACAAAGTCCGTGAGCGCTGGGGAGTAAACCGCACCACCGGCAGCCGGGCCCATGATTATTGAAATCTGCGGGATAACGCCAGATGCCATGGTGTTGAGCCTAAAAATCTCACCGTATTTTCCTAGGGCGATAACGCCCTCTTGAATACGAGCACCACCGGAATCCAGCATTCCAATAAGTGGAACACCGGTCTTGATGGCAATTTCCATGATCTTGATGATCTTGTTTCCAGCTGTTTCACCAAGTGAGCCGCCAAAAACCGTGAAATCTTGAGAGTAAACCGCCACTTGGCGGCCGTGGATAGTGCCTATTCCGGTAACAACCGAGTCGCCGTAGGGGCGCTTAGCATCCATGCCAAAAGCCGTCGAACGGTGGCGAACATATTCGTCAACCTCAACAAAACTGCCAGCATCAAGCAACATCTCAATGCGCTCGCGAGCGGTGTTCTTGCCCTTGGCGTGCTGCTTTTCCTTGGCGTTATCACCCGCGCTGACCACAGCCTCGTGGTAACGAGCCTTTAGATCGGCAAGTTTGCCAGCGGTTGTAGAAAGGTCGGGGGTGTTAGACACAAATTCTCCTTAGGTGCTTGCCTACTTTATCTAGCTTCTAGGCAGTACTACTTGAACAATACCTACAAGCAAACGTCAAATTCATCGTAGATACCTACAAGTTTGCCTGTTGCGATACGGTTTTAGGGTGTCCCTATCTCAAACTGCCTCAGTCGTAAACCGATTAATCGAACTCGATACGGTCGACTCCACCAACTTAGAACTTGCGCGCAGGCTTCAAACTGAGCAGCTAGAGAACTTCAGCCTGGTGGTTAGTCACTGCCAAACCGCAGGCATGGGTCGCCTAGGTCGGGCCTGGGTATCTGAACCCGGGTCGAGCATTTCCGCTTCTTTGTACCTGAACTCAAAGCACACCGAGGAACTGGGCTGGGCAACCTTGATTGCCGCAGTGTCAATCCGATCCGCGATTGCCGATCTGGTGAGTCATGAGGTATTGGTGAAGTGGCCAAATGACGTGCTAGTTGACGGCAAAAAAATCAGCGGAATCCTGGCGCAGATTCAGCCGGATGGCTCATTGATTTTGGGATTTGGCATAAACCTAAAGGCCCAGCAAGGTGCTCCGGAAACCGCCACCGCACTAGATCTTTTGGGCGTCGACAAATCCTTCGATGAGGTTTTGCATGCTGTGGTGCGAAACTTCCGAGTGCGATGGGCGATCTTTGAGGCTGACCCACAGGTTGCAATAACAAAGACCAGAGGCGAATTACTTGAGGCTTCCGCCACTCTAGGAAAGAGTGTTCGCGCTGAACTTCCTGGCGGTGGCGAGGTGTTTGGAGTGGCCAAGGATATCGATCGCGAAGGCCGTTTGGTTATTCATACCCCGGAACCAGTCGTGGTGTCAGCCGCAGACGTCTGGCATCTGCGAAACTAGAGCCCTGAAAGAGGTGGGCATGCCAGTTGTTGGAGTAATAGGAGCTGGTCAGCTTGCCCGCATGATGCAACCGGCCGCAATTGCTCTCGGGATTGGCATCAAAGTATTTGCAGAGAGCAAAGACTCTTCCGCGCACCAGGCAGTTACCAAGGTTGGCGACATAAATGATTTTGCCCAACTGCTCGAATTCGCAAAAACTGTCGATGTAATCACCTTCGATCACGAGCACGTTCCAACCGCAATTCTGGAGCAGCTAGAGGCCGCCGGTGTGAGTGTTCGTCCAGGCCCAACTGCCCTAAAGCATGCTCAAAATAAGCTCACAATGCGCCGCAAGCTCGCCGAACTTGGACTACCCCAACCGATTTGGCAGGCAGCAAAAACCGAATCCGACATTGCGAACTTTTTGCAAAATCACGGCCCCAAGATTGTGGTGAAAACTCCAATTGGTGGTTATGACGGCAAGGGTGTTCGAGTCGTATCGGCTGTCGAAGATGTTCGCGATTGGCTTCAAAACATCTCGCAATTTGGCGGTGAGCTGTTGCTTGAGGAGAAGGTTGATTTCGTTACTGAACTAGCTCAACTATCGGCGCGAAGCCCCAGTGGCGAGTTCAACGCTTGGCCGCTGGTGGAAACTCATCAGCAAGCTGGAGTCTGCGCTGAGGTAATTGCCCCTGCGCCAGAATCCGCCCTGCACCCGCAGGCGCTGAGCATCGCAAAGCAAATTTCCGATGGCCTTGGTGTCGTTGGAGTCATGGCCGTAGAGCTATTTAGGGCCAGAAATGGCGAGATTTTAGTCAACGAGCTTGCGATGCGACCGCACAACTCCGGCCACTTCTCTATCGATGCATCGATCACATCGCAGTTCGAACAGCACCTAAGAGCGGTCTTGGATATGCCACTTGGCGCGACCAGCGGCACCTCAAATTTTGCGGTGATGATCAACCTGTTGGGTGTCGATTCAGAAAATGACTTTGTCCAGCACTACCCAAAGGCTATGGAGCGATTCCCGCAGGTGAAATTCCACATGTATGAAAAGGCTCCGAGACCAGGCCGCAAGATGGGCCACCTAACGCTGCAGGGAAATGATCTAGATCAACTGCTGGCAGATGGCCGTGCCTGCAGAGATTTGCTTTACAACCGCTAAATTGACCCTGGGAGGTTGCAATGAAGACTGTCGCAATAGTCATGGGATCTGATTCCGACTGGCGAATTTTGCAGGATGCCGCGCTCACTCTCAAGGAGTTTGGTGTCGAGCACGAGGTCGAGGTGCTCAGTGCTCACCGCACCCCAGAGCGCATGATTGAGTGGGGCAAAGCCGCCGCCGATCGAGGCGTGAAGGTTGTTATCGCTGGAGCCGGTGGCGCAGCCCACCTGCCCGGCATGCTTGCCTCTGTGACCTCACTGCCCGTTATTGGAGTCCCGGTTGCGCTCAGCCAGTTAGACGGCATGGACTCGCTACTGTCGATAGTTCAGATGCCAGCGGGTGTTCCGGTGGCAACGGTCTCAATCGACGGTGCCAAAAATGCCGCACTTTTGGCGGTAAGAATTCTTGCTGCTCACGATCCAGCATTGCGCGTCCAACTCGATGCCCACCGGGTCGATTTAGCAAACACAGTGGAAATCAAAAACAACAACCTCAAGAACCGCCTCTGAGCCCAGCAATTTAGCCCAAACCGCTTGTTGCTCAGGGTTTTCTAAGCCAAGCAACCTAGGGTTGAAAGCGTTTGGAGGTGAGGCATGCGCATTTTCGCGAGAACTTTGGCGGTCGCAGCACTTTTGCTCACCCTGACCGGCTGCAGCATCTTTTACCCAAACTGGGGTGCAACGTCTCTGCCAGAGCCGGTTACCGAATCACAGACTGTTTCGCCTGAAGTGACTGTCGCGCCTGAAGAGACTGCGACTACTGCAGAGACTCCGACTCCAGAGGAAACCAAAGAACCAATCGTTCGCAAGGAGATTTCGGTCGAGATCATCATGGCTGTTCCAGAGCCTGCGATTGGAGTCTTTACTGTTGTGGCAAGGATTCCTAGCTTGAGTGAGTCCGGCGGCAAGTGCATATTTAAATACCTCGGCAATGGCGTTACCAAATCCATGGAAGTCAAGGCCGAGCCAAGCAGTGACTACACCCAGTGCTTCCCAATCGAATTCCCATTGAAAGATCTGCCTTCCGGCAATGGGGTGGTGACCGTTAGCTATGAATCCGAGGGGCACTTTGGGATATCCGCCCCAACCTCGGTGGTGATTGGCTAATGCGCAAAATTTTTGGCGTTCTCTCGGCCGTTGCGCTTATTGCAGCGAGCTTGGTAGTTCATCCGACAGTCCAAACTCCAGCGGAGGCTGCCCCATCGGCTAGCACCTTTGACCCTGGTCTGATCGTTAGCGACAGCGTTTTCTACGACTTCGGAACTATGACCGTGCCACAAATTCAAGCGTTTTTGGATTCCAGGGTTGCCGAATGTCGGGCGACAAATCCAGCTATCGACTGTCTAAAAAACATCAAGGTCGATATCCCAGAAACTCCCGCCACTGGCCCAACCGAGGTTGGTCCCTGTAAGGCAATCGCAGCTAAAGCTGGAGCTAGCGCGGCTGAGGTTATTCACGCGATCTCAAATGCCTGTGGCATCAACCCAAAGGTTTTCATCGTCACCTTGCAAAAAGAGCAGGCACTAGTTACCTCCACCAAGCCAACCGAATACATGTATCGCGCAGCCATGGGCTTTGGCTGTCCAGACAGCGACCCTGGCATTTGCGGCAAGGTGTTCACCGGCTTGTTCAACCAGCTCTACAAGGCAGCCAGACAGTTCCGCTGGTATGGAAACCCTGCTGGGTCATTCACCTACTGGAAGCCTGGCCGCACCGTTGCGATGCGATTTAATCCAAAGGCATCCTGTGGCACCAAGAGTTTTGAACTCAAGAGCCAAGCCACCGCAAACCTTTATTACTACACGCCATACACCCCAAATGAGGCGGCGCTAAACAACCTCTACGGTTCCGGTGACTCCTGCTCGGCCTACGGAAACAGAAACTTCTGGCGTTTTTTCCACGACTGGTTCGGCTCTCCCATCGGTGGCAGTTACCTATTGAAATCCAGCACCAGCGAAACCTATTTGATTGTCGACAATCTCAGGTATCGAGTATCAGACACCAGGCTTTTGGCGTCCGTTCGACCGCTTGGCCCACAGGGTGAAATCTCGCAGGCATACCTTGAGAGTTTTGAGAATAAGGGCGATTTATATCAGCTGGTGAAGCGCGCTAGCACGACTGAGTTTTGGCTTTTGGTTGATGGCAAGCGCTACTCACTTACTGACTGCAACCTTGCCAAGCAGTACGGCCTCAACTGTGATCTCGCCACCAGCCTTACCGAAGCTCAACTGAGCCTGTTTATTCAAGGCGGAGCGCTTACGCGTTTGGTGCTGACCCCCGAGGGTGCAAAGTTCTGGATCGAAAACGGCACCCGTCGCGCTGTGGTTGACGACTTGGCTTTGAACTCGGTTGGTGGCCAGAGCATCAGCTCAAGTCCATTGGTTATCGAGCAGGTTATGTCGTTGCTGCCTGGTGAACCCCTGGCCAGCGACCTCACTGTGTTTGGGCTGACCGCAACAGATGACGTTGCTGTGGCGTTTGGTGGAAAGAGTTATCGCATAGCGGCTTCGCTTGCGAGCTCGATTGGGCTGAGTAAGTTCTTCACGGTCTCCAAGGTGGAGATTGATCAGAAGCTGGTGGCCACCAGCTCTGGAATTGTGCGCGGATTTGTTGCAAGCCCTGCCGGCCAGAACTTTGTGCTTACTGAGAATGGAAAGTTGCCGGTTGTAGATCCAGCGAACTGGACCACTCAGGTAAGCACATTGCCGGATACGCTAATCAATAAGTTCCCTACCGTAAACGGGTCACTAGCAGCCCCCGCAGTTGTCACCAGTGTTGGTAACAAACTCTCCTACTTTGTGCAGAGCGCTCAGCGGCGCGCGGTCGCCGATAAGTCAATGACCGATAGATTCCTGGACCTGCTTGCTCAGCCAAAGGCAATCACGTTGCCGCTTTCAGCAATCAATACTGTTGAGAGCGTCGGTAATGGATTAGCCCCAGGCTCTTTGGTCAAGGCCAGTGGCACCAGCACCATCTACCTGGTGGATGACCTCACCCGCAAGGTAAAGCTGGCTTCCGAGGACCACGCCAAAAATGTCTCCGACTCCAAGATATTTACCGTCGACAAATCAGAGCTGTCCAAGCTTCAGACCAGGACTGGATTCACGACCATCAAGGTGCAGTGCGATGGCTCCACCTACCTAATTGATCGCGGCACGCTTTACCCAATTTCTGCGGCAGGTGCTGAGGAATTCCCGGGTAAGCCATTCCCACTAGCAGTCTCCACCTGCGCAGGTCTAAAGGTTGCAAGTAAACCGGTCGGGCAGTTCCTCAGAGACGCCAAGGGTGGACTGTTCTTCGTTGAAAACGGAACCAGAAGCAAAATCAAGAACTGGGCTCAGTTCGCAAGCCTCAGGGGTGAAGGCCCAGGTTACATAGAGGCGTCTGACTACTTCGCAGCCAAGCTGCCGGCTAGTGGCACTGCTCCTGCGACCGCAGTGCTCGCATCCCTAGAAAACACCCCAACCGGAGTCTTTGAAGACTTCACCTTCTTGGGATCGGTGCCGGTTGTCACGACCCCAACTACTTCGCCAACGCCAAAACCAACAAGTTCGGCAACTGCTTCTCCTAAGCCAACAACGACGCCAAAACCCACGAGTTCGGCAACAGCTTCTCCTAAGCCAACAACGACGCCTAAGCCAACAAGTTCGGCAACGGCATCCCCTAAGCCAACACCTACTCCAACGTTGACCCCTAAACCAACCAGTTCCCCTACTGCCTCGACTTCTGTCAGCTACAAAGTGGTATCGGGAGACACGCTTGGGTCGATTGCAACCAAGTTCGGTGTGACGGTGGCGAGAATCCAGGCTGCTAATTCTTTGGGCACATCGACGGTAATCAAGATCGGTCAGGTCTTGAAAATCCCGACCTCCGCAACAACTTCTCCCGCAGTCACCACATCACCGGTGGTTAAGACCTACACGGTGAAATCGGGTGACACATTGTGGGGGATTGCTTCCAAGCTTGGAGTCAGTGCCACTGCGCTTGCTTCGTTGAATGGCATCACGAACGCCAACCTGCTAAAGGTTGGTCAGGTGTTAAAGATTCCTAGCTAGCATCCCAAGCGGACTGGACGATAGCTGCCAAATCGTGCTTAGTTCTAAAGCCAAGTGATTCTTCAATGCGAGTCACATCGGCCACTAAGCGCGGAGGATCTCCAGCGCGGCGCTCGCCGATACCAACTTCAAAATCAATGCCACTGGCAATCTTCAGAGCATCCAAAACCTCAATGACCGAAGCGCCGATCCCGGTGCCGACATTGAAGGTGCTGAACTCCTGGCCTTCGCCAAATAGGTAATCCACTGCCGCTAGGTGAGCAAGGGCTAGGTCTTCGACGTGGACATAGTCGCGAATGCAGCTGCCGTCCGGAGTTGGGTAATCAGTGCCAAACACCACCGGCGCTTTGCCAGCCTTGACCGCATTGATTGCAATCGGAATCAAGTTCAGCGCTGCGGTGTCAGCAAGATCCGCAGCCCCTGCACCAGCGACGTTGAAGTAGCGAAGATTGACGCCCCTAAGGCCCCAAACCGAAGCATTTTTAACCATTAGCTCTCCAATGAGCTTGGTTTGGCCATACGGATTGATTGGCACCCCTGGGTAATCCTCGGAAACCTTGTCAACATCCGGCATGCCGTAAGTGGCCGCAGAAGATGAGAAGACCAGCGAATTGAGCTGGGCTTCGCGCATTGCAAGCAGCAAATTTGCTAAACCACCCAAGTTTTCCAGGAAATATTCCTCGGGTTTTTGAACTGATTCGCCAACCTGTTTTCTAGCGGCGAGGTGGATCACAGAGTCGAACTGGTGCTGCTTCATTAGCTTCACCAGTAGTTCCGGGGCATCCGCAGAAGCTAGTTCAAGCTCGACAATTGGGCAGCTAATCCGCGCCAAAAGGCCTGTCGAGAGGTTATCCACCACGACGCAAGTGTGTCCTGCAGCCTCGGCAGCCCGAACAACGTGAGAACCGATGTAGCCTGCGCCACCTGTCACCAATAACTTCATGCCTAAAGGTTATCTTGACGCTTTATTAACAATTTACTAATGAGGCATTAAATACAACTTGACAAGGGCATAATTACACCGATGTAATTACATCATCGAGATTCACAAGGATTAGGGGTTAGGCATGGAACAAAGAGGTCAGGTGCCTGCTAACTGGTTCGTCGACGTGCTCAAGCTTGGAGTTGCTGGAGCTTATGCAAATGGCGAGTCAGACCCATTAGCGTGGCAAGAAGACGCCCTTTGCTCACAGACCGACCCAGAAGCCTTCTTCCCTGAAAAGGGTGGCTCTACTCGCGACGCCAAGCGTATTTGCGCACAGTGCACCGTAAAGAGCGAATGCTTGGAGTACGCACTAAAGAACGACGAGCGCTTCGGTATCTGGGGTGGCCTCAGCGAGCGCGAGCGTCGCCGTCTGCGCAAGCGCGCCTAAGTCATCGTGGCTTCGCTCTCGGTAGCGGCCATAGTCGTTTCCCACGCTCAAGCCGATTTACTCGCTAGATCTCTTGCCGCAATAAGCGAACAAACCCACCCAATCCAGCAGGTAGTTGTCGTTGAAACTGCCGGTGATCAAACTTCAATCGACCTCTCCCTAAGTTACGGATTCTCCGTCATTGAGCCAGGACCCCTGCGGCTAGGTGCTGCAATCCACGCAGGCATCAACTCGCTCTCAGATACCCCAGGTTGGATTTGGGTGCTGCACGAAGACGCGGTTCCAGAGCCAGATGCTCTGAAATATCTCTCTCAGGCAGCAGAAATTTCTCCGTCGGTTGCGATCATCGGCCCGAAGCTGTTGGAACTTGATAACAGCATTCAAATCCAACAGCTGGGGCTAACCATCACCCCGACCGGCAGGCCGTTTCTTTTGGTTCAGCGCGAGTATGACCAGGGTCAGCACGACCGTGCCGGCGACACCATGGCAGTCTCCACCGCCGGCATGTTGGTGTCTCTCGGGGTTTGGCAGCAGCTTGGTGGCTTGGATGACACCACTCCGGTATTGGCTCAGGATTTGGAGTTTTGTGCCAAAGCCAGAGTGGCCGGCTACCGAGTTATCGTCGAGGCTAACGCCCGAGTCCACCACGCCGGGCTTTCGATGCAGGGCAAGCGTCCTCGTAGCTGGCTGTCAGGAAGTTTTAGCCAAGGCATTTCCCGTGCTCACCTGCACTTTGCAACTCTGTACTTGCCGACGTTCTTGGTTTTTGCCATTTACCTGACCCTGCCCTTGATGGTTCTACTTTCAATCCCTGGCAACTTGTTGCAAAAACGTCCTGGTCGATCGGTAGCCCAATTCTCGGGTTGGATCTGGGCCTGGTTCTCTGTTCAAACCAGGCTTGCAGCTCGCAAGCGCTTCAGATCTCTTGGCTCGCTAAAGCCGCTCAAAGCACTTATCGCCAGCAGGTCGCAGCGGTCAAAGCGTCGCAGGGGGAAGTACGAGGTCGAGCCGGAGGCTAACCCAGAGAGTTTGCGTCCCGGCATATTCCGAAGTAACTCCGCTTGGTTTGTCTTACTGCCATTGATTGCTTCAATGCAACTTTTCCCAACCGGTGCAATTACCGCAAATGGGATTTTGCCGCTTGGGGCGAACCTTGAAAAACTGCTGCCTTTTATCGCCAGCAATTCAATTCCGGTGTTGGACTCCATTGCACTGCCAACCGATCCATTTAACTGGTGGCTGCTTTTGGCAGCACTGATCTCTCCCGCTGAACCATCGCTTGGATTTGCGGCCCTGGTGTTTGCTGGACTGAGCATGTCGTTTTTTGGAGCTTGGCAGCTAGGGAAACTGTTTATCTCAAAGCCCTGGGTGATTACCTTGGTGGCCCTGGGATATTCGCTTAGCCCGCAGCCGCTCACCCTCAAGTCAAACCTTGCGGTTGTGGAGCTGCTAGCTGCTTCGCTAATCCCGTGGGCGTTGTTCTTTTTGATTCGCGCCTTGGGTGCATTCAATAGCGCGCGAGCCTGGCGCTGGACTGGCTTGCTCGGCCTAACGCTTGCGCTGTTGGCCGCCGCCTCGCCAATGGCTTTTGCTCTGTTGGGTGTAACCGTTTTGATTGCCGCACTTTTGCAGCCAAAGCGAGGACTTATCTTGCTGTGGTCGTACCTTCCTGCGGTTGCAGTTTTGTATCCGCTGGGGCGATTCGCTCTCGAAGCTCAAAACTGGACGGTATTGACGCAATCCAGTGCAATTGCCTTTGGCCCAACCGAACCTTTTGGTTTAGTGAACCTGGTTGTTCTGGGAGTTTTGGTTTTGGCAAGTTTGCCTGCATGGTTTGTTTCTGATGCCAAGGTCAACTTCGGATTCTTTGGATTCGCAATCGCGGCTTTGAGCCTGAGCGCCGTTCAACCAATTGGCTCCGGTGCGCCTCTCACGCTGGCAGCCGCGTTGGCATTGCTGATGCTTGCTGGTCTTGCTCTTGAGAGAGTCCGCAAGCGAACCATTTCGACCTTGGTTGGCATCAGCGTCACCGCGGGAGTTTTGTATTCTGGGTTCTTTTTTGGACTGGTGAACCAGGTCAACCCGGAGTTCAAATCCTCCAGGGTGATGCCTGCCCTAGTGGTAGCCGCGAGCGATCAGGATCCGAACCTGAGGACTTTGGTTCTTGAGGTTGGTGAGCCACTGACCGCCTCTTATGTTTGGGGCAGCGGCCAGAAACTCGAGATGTCTAGTTCTCTGTTGGAGAGCTACCCAGCCAACTCCGATGTTCAAATAGCGCTTGCTGAAATCGCAGCAAACCTTGTGGCCGGTAACCAAGACAAACTCGTTCCACTGCTGAGCGAAACCCGAGTTGATTTTGTATTGCTTGCAACACCAAATCCGGAGGTCGAGGTTGGGATATCGAGCTTAGACATCCTGCAGCCTGCGGGAGCAACCGACTATGGCGTGCTGTGGCGAGTTGAGAGCGAGAACCAAAGTGCTAGGCCGGCCACTAAGAACGACCCACTCAGACCTTGGCAGTTTGGGGTAATTGCAGCCTTTGCTTTACTTGCGCTGCCAACCAGAGCTTCTATCCTTGGCCGCCGTCGAAAGACGGGAGTTGCTAAGTGAAACTTCCGGGTCGAATTCTAGGTATTGCCCTTACGCTCGCGGGGCTGACCGGCGCGTTGTTCTTGCAGGGAGTTTCGTTTCAGACTGCTTCAGTTCCAGAGCCTGAAGGCATTTCGGTAAGCACAACCGCCAAACCACTTCAGCTTTACTGCCAGGGCCCACTTGCAGAGCTAGGTGGCAAGGACGGAACCGACCTAGGATCAATGGCCTTGGTTGGGAAAGCCGATGTTCGCTACCGCTTGGGCGCGGGAAGCCTTGTGAGCGAACCTGAGAGCAGAGTTACTCAAGGTGTTGCCATTGCGATGGCAAGCCGTGAGCAGACCACTGCAACCCTTACGGCCGCTCAGAGCCAACTGATTCAAAGACCACGCATGGCGGGACTGGCTGCCTCAAATTGCGGCCAGCCTCAGGCTGAGGGCTGGTTACTAAACGGCATGGCTGGCAGCGGGTTCGAAAGCATTTTGCATGTCGCAAACCCAAATCCGGTCGAAGTTCAAATTGAACTGGTGTTCCACCTTGCAACATCGAGCAATTCACACCTGATCACACTCGCTCCTTTTGAATCACAGCAGCTTTCACTGGCAAGCTTCGTAGAGGCGGAACCGAGCTTCGCGATTTACTTCCAGAGTTCTGGACAGAAGGTTTCGGTGGCTTTGCAGAACAGATCCAGCGCTGGGCTCAGTGCAACCGGAGTCGAGCTCAAAGGACCTACCGCGAAGGCGAGTAAATCACTCGCAATTCCTGGATTTCAAATTCTGGCCGCTGGATTGGCAAAGCCAGCTTTGAGAATCTTCAACCCAGGCCCAGATGCGGCAAACGCGCTGGTCACATTCCTGGGCTCTGGAACCAATAGTGATGTTGTGGAAATTGAGGTCCCGGCTGCCGGTTTTGCAGAAGTTTCACCCGAACTTCAAGTTGGCGATTACCTGGTCTTGATCGAATCGGATGCCGAGTTGATGGCGGAGCTCTACAACCCATACGTGGCAAAGAATTTTGATTTTGCCTGGCTCACGCCGGCTGAAGCTTTCACAGGGGAGCTGGCAATGGTTGTGCCTAGTTTCGCGGCCAAAATTGCAATCGCAAACCCAGGGGCTAAAGAGATTACCGTGTTGCTAACTCTGGATACTGGAGCACAGGCAATCAGGGTGCCGGCTCGCTCACAGCTGCAGGTTCCAGTTACCGGTAAGAGTTTGTTGCTTGAGTCGCAGGGGGAGTATTTCGTCAACTTAATCTTGACCGACCCCAAGGGCTATGCAGTTATCACGCCGCGAGAAAACCAGAACCTGGGATCCAACATCCAGGTGCTGGTTCGCTAGTGCGGGTGCATTAGCTCCCAGGGATCCTTGTCAATAAGCGATGCTGCTGCCGAAATGACAGCGTGCTCAATGTGCATTCTTGGGTCCGGCAAACGCTGTCTTCCAAATCGCTCAATCGGGATTCG
The DNA here is from genome assembly GCF_965064355.1 of Aquiluna sp. Classification (NCBI taxonomy): domain Bacteria; kingdom Bacillati; phylum Actinomycetota; class Actinomycetes; order Micrococcales; family Microbacteriaceae; genus Aquiluna; species Aquiluna sp. Next base: position 46,075 of record NZ_CBCHRQ010000001.1, on the reverse strand, counting down.
GTATAGCGTGATGGTTTGCGACGGCTTATGAGCACTCCAGCGCTTCACGGGTTCGTTATCCACGATTGCTGGGACATCCTGGATGCGCCAGGAAAGGTCCTTGAGCTCCTCCGGGTAGTTCTCCTGCAGGTACTCGCAGGTCTCTTGCACCACCGATTCAAAGAACCCCAGGCGCGCGACTCCAAAGTGAAACAATTTCGAAGGCAAGGGTCTGCGCAGTCCACGACCGTGTCGGTCTCGGTGACTTCCAGCCCTGATTCCCATTGGCTCATTGTATTCTTGGCAGGCTAAAGCCAGAGAGAGTTCGAGCAGTGATTAACTTCAAAGATTTCGTAAAGACCTACGACGTTCGCGGGCTGGTTGGTACTCAACTTACCGAGGATGTTATTGCTGCCTTCGGCGCAGCCTTTGTTGACGAGCTGGATTTGGCCGGTAAGCAACTAGTCATCGGTCACGATATGCGTGACAGTTCTCCTGAGTTCGCAGCGGCGTTTGCAGCCGGTGCCCAAAAGCGCGGCGGTAATCCAATGATGCTTGGACTTTGCTCAACCGATATGACCTATTTCGCATCCGGAAAACTAGACCTGCCCTCGGTGATGTTCACCGCAAGCCACAATCCAGCCAGCTATAACGGCATGAAGTTTTCCCGCGCGGGCGCTAAGGGCATTGGCTTGGATTCAGGCCTCGGCGCTATTCGCGACAGGGCTCAGAATTACTTTGATTCCAGCATTCCTCCGGTTTCCGCGCTGGGTGTGAGTGAGGAGATCAACCTCACTGTTGAATATGTCGAATACCTTCGCAAGCTGGTTGATTTGTCAAAGACCCGCCGACTCAAGATTGTGGTTGATGCGGCGAATGGCATGGGCGGGTTCACGGTGCCGCTGGTGCTTGGGGATGCGGCTGGGCTACCTGCCCTGAACCTCGAGATCATTCCGCTCTTTTTTGAACTTGACGGCACCTTCCCAAACCACGAGGCGAACCCGTTGCAGGTGGAGAACCTTCGGGATTTGCAGAAGGCAGTTGTAGAGCACGGTGCTGATATGGGTCTAGCTTTTGACGGGGATGCCGATCGTTGCTTTGCAGTTGATGAAACCGGTGGTTTGGTTAGTCCATCAGCACTGGCTGCAATTGTTTCGATTCGCGAGATTGAGCGAGTCAAGCAGCTTGGTGAAACAGATATCACCATTTTGCACAACCTGCTGACTTCAAAAGTGGTCGAAGAGCGCATTGCCCAGGCTGGAGCGACCCCGGTTCGCACCAAGGTCGGACACTCGCTGATCAAGGAGCAAATGGCTCAAACCGGATCGGTTTTTGGCGGCGAGCACTCAGCGCACTATTACTTCCGTGATTTCTGGGGAGCGGATAACGGGATGCTGGCAGCCCTCCACCTAATCAGCGAGCTCGGCACCTACCCGGGAACCATGAGTGAGCTCTCGCAAAGCTTCAGCCCTTACTTCTCTTCCGGGGAGATCAATTCAACTGTCGCTGATGTGCCAGCGGCGCTTGATCGACTGAAGGCCGCTTTCCCAGATTGCACCGTTGAGCAATTTGACGGCCACACCTTTAGTTTCGAAGATCAGGGAAATTGGTTTTGGTTTAATGTCCGGTCGTCAAACACCGAACCGCTGCTTCGACTAAACGTCGAATCAAACCAAGAGGCTTCTATGCAGAAGATTCGTGACCAAGCCATCGCGGCAATAAGGCACGGCTAACTCGACTTTGGTGTTCAAATCACTCCCAGGGAGCTTGCACAGCGGGCTGCCGTGTTGCACTTGGAAGCACTTGGTGTAAAGCTAACTCCACTAACCGTTCGTCAGGCACGCTACATTGGAGTAAATGTGGCGGGTCCATACAAGGTGGATCACTACCGTTACTAACTGGAGGTTGTGCAGTGTCTAACAAAATTCTTGTCGTTGATGATGATGATGCACTGCGCGAAATGGTTGGGCTAGTTCTCAACGCCGCTGGTTACCACACGGTTTTTGCGGCCGACGGCCTAAATGCCGTTGAAGTCTTCAAGAGCGAAGAACCGGACCTGGTTCTTTTGGACATCATGCTTCCTGGACAGTCAGGCATCGAAGTTTGCAAGCAAATTCGCTCCCTCAGTGGAACTCCGATTGTCATGCTTACTGCCAAGGGTGACACCGAGGATGTAGTTCACGGACTTGAGGCGGGAGCGGACGACTACGTCGTAAAGCCACACAATGGTGCTGAGCTATTGGCTCGCATCAAGGCAAGACTGCGCCCAGTTGCAGACGACGACGGAATTGTTTCGGTCGGTGAACTCACGATGGATCCGCGTTCCTACGAGGTCAAGCGCGCTGGCGTGAGAATTTCGCTGACACCGCTGGAGTTCAAGCTGCTACACACCCTGGCCGTCAAGCCACAGCAGGTGTTCTCTCGAGAGATGCTTTTGGAGCAGGTCTGGGGCTACCAGTACAAGGCCGATACCCGGCTAGTGAATGTTCACGTTCAGCGTTTGCGCTCGAAGGTTGAAGAAGATCCAGAGAATCCAAAGATTGTTTCCACCGTCCGCGGACATGGATACCGGGCTGGTTCCGAAACTCCGTGATCTCACTGCTCAGACGGTCACTAACCGCTAGGACCGTATTTGCCACAGTAACCCTGAGTGCAATTGCGCTGGCCGCGCTGGGGGGTTTTCTCTCCTACTCGCTGGCGAATAACTTTTTTCAAAATCGACTAAGCCAAGTTCTAAGCGAAACCGAACGCGCAGTTTCGTCGGTTCAAGGAACGGTCGCGGCGGCCTCGCTGGCTGATGAAACTGCTCTGCAAACCCTCATCAACTCCGTGGTTCCATCACTCGAAGTCGCTGGAGTTTCCGGTGCCAGGCAGGTGGCGCTATTGCGTAGCCCCGGGCAGCCCCAGCTTCAGCTGTTTCAATCACCAATTTCACAGGACTTGGATCTCGCAACAATTCCAGGCGAACTTCGCGAAGAGGTAAGAGCGTCAGATGGAGTCTTGACCTACACCTCGGTGGCGCTGGTTCGAAATGGGCAGGTGGTCCCAGGCATCACGGTTGGTGCTCCAATTACTTTGCCACTGGCCGGAAACTTTGAACTTTATCTGGTCTTTGACCTAGCTCCTGAGCAGCAGGCGCTCACAACGGTTCAGAATGCATTGGCAACCGGCGGAATCGTACTTTTGGTTGTTATTTCGCTGGTTAGCTACTTTGTTACTAGAACGATTGTGAAGCCGGTTGAGAAGGCTGCCTCGGTTGCTGAGTCGCTATCCGAAGGTCAACTAGATGTGCGACTGGCCGAGAAGGGCACCGATGTAATGGCGGTGTTGGCGCGCTCCTTCAACAAAATGGCCAATAGCTTGCAGCAACAGATTCAGCAGCTGGACTCGCTCTCACGAATGCAGCGCCGCTTTGTATCCGATGTCTCGCATGAGCTCAGAACTCCAATGACCACAATCAAATTGGCCGGTGAAGTGATCTTCGGTAATCGCGAGAAATTAGATCCTGCACTATCGAGATCTGCAGAGCTAATGCAAAACCAAATTCAGCGCTTCGAGGTGCTATTGGCTGACCTGCTCGAGATTTCTCGCTACGACGCGGGTGCGGTGACGCCAGATCTTGAACTCAATGACCTAAATGCTGTCGTGGGTGCAGCTATTGCGAGTATTGAGCCGCTTGCCACGAGCAAGCAAACCGAAATCCAGGTCAGACTTCCTGGCGGCAACGTAGAGGCTGAATTCGACGCCAAGCGCATCGAGCGATTGCTGCGCAATCTGCTTTCAAATGCCGTCGAACACGGCGAGGGTAATCCAATCGTGGTTGAGGTTGGATCAAATGCCCAGGCGGTTGCAGTCTGCGTTACCGATAGTGGAGTTGGTATGACCAAGCAGCAGCTGGAGCGAATCTTCGACCGTTTCTGGAGAGCGGACCCAGCTCGTCAACGCTCGGTGGGTGGAACTGGACTGGGTCTTGCAATCTCGAAAGAGGATGCCATCTTGCATCGCGGATGGCTGCAGGTTTGGTCCAAGCCAAACCGAGGTTCAAGTTTTAGACTCACGCTTCCGATCAATGCAAAAACGGTGATCGCGAACTCCCCGCTTCCACTGCCTCCTAGAACCATGGAGGGCTGATGAAAAAGCTAATCTCACTCACTTTGCTCTCGGCTCTTTTGACTGGTTGCGCTCAACTCCCAACCACGGTGGAGATAAAGTCCGGCCCCGAACTCATAGCTCCCGAGGCGGCAGACTTTAGCTACTACATTCCAACCGGACCTGCTGTCGGTGCGACCTCGCAGGAAATTGTTTCTGGATTCTTGGCAGCCGGCACGGGGCCGCAAAACGATTACTCGGTGGCACGTGAATTCCTCACCGACGAATTTGCCCAGCGCTGGAACCCTGCTGGTGAGGTGTTGATTCGTGATGGAGCACCGGGCTTCACGGCAAGTGGCGAGAGTGCGCTTTTGGTCGATGTTCGGGTTGGCGCATCAGTTGATGAGCATGGTCGATACCTAGAGAACCAAGAGCCGGAGCAAATTTCGCTGCGATTCACGCTCGAGAGACAGGCCGGCGAGTGGCGTATTTCTGGTGCCCCAAACCTGACTGTTGTAACCTCACCGGTTTTCTCGGTGGTTTTCAATGCCTTCCAGGTCTTCTTCTTCAACAACACAGAAAACGCTCTGGTTTCTGACCTGCGCTGGTTCCCCTCTCGCGCATCCACCGGCACAAAGCTAGTAAATGCGCTACTGGCTGGACCATCCGCCCATTTAGCGCAGGGCGTGACTTCTGCCATTCCACTGGGAACCAAGCTCACCATCGACGCTGTCAATGTTGAGGATGGGGTTGCCCAGGTCGATTTTGACTCAACCGCACTCGAAGCCGATGCTTTGGATCGAAGACTCCTGCTTACCCAGCTTCGAGCCACTTTGATGCAGCTATCAGGTGTCAACGATGTCCAGGTTTCTATCAATAGCTCCCCGCAAGAAATCGTTCCAGCGAATTTGCAAACGGCATCTGTTGGCGGGGCAGCGTTTTACATGAGAAACACTGGTATCTACCGAGTGACCGGCGCTAGCGAGAATGTGATCAGGGGAACCTCAGGCTTTTTCAGTGCGGAGGCTGTAACGGATTTTGACATCAAAGACGATGGCGATTGGCTGGCTTACGCCACCGCTACGGGAGTCACGCTGGTTGATAACACTGGATTTTCCGGAAAGTCACAGCAGGTTTCGCAGCAAAGCAATGTATCCAATCTCTTCTTTGATGCAAAGGGCTATCTCTGGGTTGTCCCAACCGTAGGCTCGGAACCGATTGAGATTATTGCCACAAATGGCGAGCGCAAGTATCTATTCGATAATTCGCAAGTAACCCGAAGAGACTTCAGACCAAGCCCGGCTGGGGCAAGAGTTGCGACTTTGGACACAACATCCGAATTCAAAAAAGTGCAGACTTATTCGGTGCTGCGAGATCTAGCGGGATGGCCAATCAGGTTAGAGCCGGGCGGAGTAGTGAATCCATCGATTGGAATCGTGCTGTCTTTCACCTGGCAAAGCGCAGATACGCTGCGGGTATTGGAGCGGACAAACTCCGGACTCACCGCTATCAGTGACTACCCAATCACTGGACCTCGTTCTCAGTTGAGCATCCCCCCGGTTACCGGTGTGGAGATATTCACTGGTACCTCCGGATTGTCTACCTATTTGGTTGCCGAGAACGGTGAGATTTGGGTGCTCACCGGCAGTGCTTGGCGCCGGGTGGCGAATGATTCCCTTTTGGTTGCCACTAACGACTAACAAATAACCTGATTGCCCACTTATCCACTGAATTGAATTCCACGGGCTAACACTTGGCATTTATCGAGACCTTTGAGCGTGCACATTTCGCTCTTAGACATTGTCTTTCCCGCCACCTGCATTGTTTGTGGCGCAAAACCAAAGCCAATTTGTCCAACATGTCTGCCAAGCGCTTGTGTCGCAGAGCTTCCGGGTTTTGATTTTCCCGTCCTAGCCGGATTCAAGCACGAAGGTGCGATTGAGAAGGTCATCACCGGGTACAAGGACCAGGAGTTGGTTTCTTTAGAGCCCCCGCTGGCAAAGTTAGTTGCCCAGGTCTTGCATGAAGTCGGGGTATCTCGGTTTTCAGCAATCGTTACCCCTGCGCGTAACCACTTGAATTATCGAAAGCGCGGTTTTGATCCAGCCAACTCACTGGTCAGCCGTGCGGTAAGGGGATTGGCGCAACCCCCCAAAGTCATCTCGCTAAGCTCTACCCGAAAGCTTGAGGATCAGCGCCGATTGGGAAGGTTGGAGCGAGCAAGAAACGTTTCAGAGAGCATGAGATTAGACCTAAAGCCCTCAGGCCCGGTGCTGCTTTTTGATGACGTCCTCACTACCGGTTCAACAATTAGGGAGATGTCAAGGGCCTGCCGCGCAGCCGGTGTGGAGGTTGGCGCTAGCTGTGTATTGGCCGAGAGATTTTCCATTTTTTGACACCTGGACAAAAATTTAGGCGTATGTTGTTTTTAGGGCAAAGTTGCTCTACGACGGAGGTAAAAATGGAACTAAAAATATCTGCCAAGAACCTCACCATCTCGGATCGATTCCGAGATTACGTCGAAGATAAAGCGGGAAAAATTGACCGCTATGCGCACAAGCCCGAAGAGCTAAACATCAAAGTCACTCGTCACGAGCACAGCAAAACTGCCGGCGCTGAAGACCAGGTCGAAATTACCGTTTATGAGCCGGGACACATTGTTAGAGCCGAGGCTCGGGCAAGTGACAAGTTCGCAGCTTTTGATATTGCTTTCGGCAAGCTGAATGAGCGTCTCAGAAGGTACTCGGATAAGCACAAAGTCCACCGCGGTGGTGGACACAAAAACCTAGGTGCAAGTGAACTTGCGGCATCTGATTTTGCGAGCCTGGACCTAACTCCGGTGGATCACGACATTTTGCTTGGAAAGTCGAGGGATGTTCCCGAGAGCGAAGAGGCTCCGTATAACCCGGTTGTCATAAAATCCAAGGAGTTTCAGAGCCAACTAATGAGCAAAGAGGAAGCCGTTAGCCACATGGAATTGGTCGGGCATGACTTTTATCTTTTCCTAGACGCCGAAACCTCGCGTCCAGCGGTGGTTTATCGTCGCAAGGGCTGGAGCTACGGAGTCATTTCCCTCATCTAGTGATCCGGGCTACAAGGTAGAATTACAGCCGAAAACCAAGGAGTATCTATTGGCGTCGTTTATTGACAAATTGCTTCGCGCGGGCGAAGGCAGACTGCTGAGAAAGCTGCAGTCAACTGCCGATGAAGTTAATGCATTGGAAGCAGATTTCCAGGCGCTAACAGACGAAGAATTGCACAATGAGACCGCTGCCCTAAGACAGCGCTTCGCAGAGGGTGAAACCCTCGACGACTTGCTGCCTGAAGCTTTTGCTGCGGTTCGCGAAGCATCGGTTCGAACCCTTGGAATGCGTCACTTTGATGTTCAGCTCATGGGTGGCGCCTCGCTGCACCTTGGAAACATCTCCGAGATGAAAACCGGTGAGGGTAAGACTCTGGTTGCGACCTTAGCCGCGTACCTAAATGCCATCCCTGGTCGCGGTGTCCACGTCGTGACCGTGAACGACTTCTTGGCAGGTTACCAGTCTGAGCTGATGGGGCGTATTTTCCGTGCCTTGGGCATGACAACCGGCTGCATTCTTGGTGGCCAGGACCCAGCTCAGCGTCGCGAGATGTATGCCTGCGATATCACCTACGGAACCAACAACGAGTTCGGTTTTGACTACCTACGCGACAACATGGCGCTCAACAGCCAGGACTTAGTTCAGCGCGGCCACTACTACGCAATCGTGGACGAGGTTGACTCGATCTTGATTGATGAGGCGAGAACTCCGCTAATCATCTCGGGACCGGCAGCAGCAGATGTGAATCGTTGGTTTGGCGTCTTTGCAAAGCTTGCACAGACCCTAGAGGCTGATGTCGACTACGAAGTAGATGAGAAAAAGCGCACCGTGGGTGTGCTTGAGGCAGGAATCGACAAGGTTGAGGACTACCTCGGCATTACCAACCTGTATGAGACTGCTAACACCCCGCTGATTTCCTTCTTGAACAACTCGATTCGCGCCAAGGAGCTGTTCCGCAAGGATCGCGACTACGTAATCGTGAACGGTGAAGTCCAGATTGTTGATGAGCACACCGGTCGCTTACTCCAGGGACGTCGCTACAACGAGGGCATGCACCAATCAATTGAGGCTAAAGAAGGCGTTGCCATCAAGGCTGAGAACCAAACGCTAGCTACCGTCACTTTGCAGAACTACTTCAGGCTCTACGAGAAGCTGTCCGGAATGACCGGTACCGCCGAAACCGAAGCAGCCGAGTTCATGTCCACCTACAAGTTGGGTGTTGTTCCAATCCCAACCAATAAGCCAATGGTTCGTCTGGACCAGTCCGACCTGATCTTCAAAAACGAAGAGGTCAAGTTCCACATGGTGGTTCAGGATATAGCCGAGCGTCACGCGAAGGGCCAGCCGATTTTGGTTGGTACCACAAGCGTCGAGAAGAGCGAATACCTTTCAAAGCTATTGTCCAAGGCCGGCATTAAGCACGAGGTTCTAAACGCCAAGAACAACGCTCGCGAGGCAGTGATTGTCGCCCAGGCGGGTCGATTCGATGCGGTAACCGTTGCAACCAATATGGCAGGTCGTGGTACCGACATCATGCTCGGTGGTAACGCCGAATTCCTCGCCGTGCAGGAAATGCACAAGCTTGGTCTTGATCCCATCGACCAAGCCGAGCAGTATGAAGAAGCTTGGGATGAGATTTTCAACAAGGTAAAGCAGGAAGTAGCCAAGGAAGCTGAGCGAGTGCTCGCGGTTGGTGGTTTGTATGTTCTTGGAACCGAGCGCCACGAGTCCCGCCGCATTGACAACCAGCTTCGTGGTCGATCTGGTCGCCAGGGTGACCCAGGTGAATCCAGGTTCTACCTCTCGCTAACCGATGATCTAATGAGATTGTTCAACTCCGGAGCTGCAGCTGCGCTGATGAACCGCTCATCCGTGCCAGATGACTCAGCTATCGAGTCAAAGATGGTTTCGCGTGCAATTGCTTCGGCTCAGGGTCAGGTCGAGGGCCGTAACGCTGAGATTCGTAAGAACATCCTCAAGTATGACGATGTTATGAACCGCCAGCGCGAGGCAATCTATGCCGACCGTCGCCAGATTCTCAAGGGTGAAGACATCTCCAACACCTTCCACTCCTTCCTAGAGGAAACCGTCAAGGATGTCGTTGCCGTCAACCTTCCTGAAGGTGGCAGCCAGGATTGGGATCTAGAGCAGTTGTGGGTTCAGCTCAAGCAGATCTATCCCATCAACATTGAGATTTCCGAAGTTCTAGAGGCTGCCGGTTCTCGAGCGAAGCTAACTCGTGCCTGGTTGATCGAAGAAATTCTTTCTGACGCTCGCCTGGCATACGCGAAGCGCACCGAAGAGGTTGGCGAAGAGGTCATGCGTGAGCTAGAGCGTCGCGTAATGCTGTCAGTTATTGACCGCAAGTGGCGTGACCACCTATACGAGATGGATTACCTCAAAGAGGGAATCGGTCTACGTGCCATGGCACAGCGTGACCCTCTAGTTGAGTACCAGCGTGAGGGCTACGGAATGTTCATCGACATGATGGCGGGCATTCGAGAAGAGGCTGTCCAGTTCTTGTTCAACATTGAACTGAAGCAGGCAGAGCCTCAGGTCGAGGTTCAGCAGCCACAGCAGCTAACCTTCAGCGCTCCAGATGAGAACGGCGAAGCCGACTCTCACAAGGAGCAAAACCCAGCCGTGAAGCCAGTGCAGAAACCGAACCAGGGTGGCGCGGGAAGTTCGTTCTTCAAGAACTAAATGATCAGTACTTCGGTGATTCGAAAGCGCTCATGGATTCTCTCAGCGCGAATAGCCACGGCTTTGGTGTGACCTGATACTCGGAGTATGACTACGCCGTGGATGCCGGCTTCGTCAGTTAGGAAAGTTTTACTCTTTCTCAATGAAATGTCTGGCCGTGCTTTAGCGCCTGTGATTTGACGCTGCATAGCCTCCCGTTTTGCACGTTGAGAAATGTCGTAGTAGGCCTTGTCGGACAACCACCGCGCAAGCTGCTCTGGTCTTCTCACGCCGGCAAGAATTTCAATGTAAGCCTTGGAAATTTCGGCAAAGAGTTTTGCTGGATCAAAATCCGACGACATGGTGTCATCTGCCACTTTGGTTCCTCCTTGAATCCGGGTGTCCTTCAAGAAGTTTGGGGGCATTGCGTGTCGCTTCGATAGGTGCTCTTCGCAACCTGTGGATAACTTTAGGGTTCTGCATGTTGCGCAAAAGCCAACTCCAATGACTTGTTGAGATTTTGGTCTTGTAGACCTAGATCCCTCCGAATTGTTTAATTATCTACGGGTAACCGAATATATGTGGTGATAGAAACGAACAAATTCTTCATCTGCTCCCCGGATGGATGTCTGTGGATAAGTGAGAGCGAGATACGAGCCGGTGCGTCAATCTCTTACGAGGGAGAAAACATGAAGAAAGTCATGCACAAACGTATATCCAGCTGGTCACTGTTATCTATCGTGGCAGCAGCGGGCCTCATCGTTGCGGCAGCTCTTGCTTTGAATAAACCGATACCTGAGTATCTAGTCGCCAGCTCAGACTTACAGCCAGGTCAAAAGATCTCCATAACCCAACTATCGGCTCGCCCGATAAACCTAGGTGAGACCGGCTCTGCCTATTTGACCTTTAGTGATTTCAATGAAGGTTACGTCGCCACAGACTTTATTTCGAGGGGTGAGTTACTGCCGCGGAGGCAGCTCAGTCTGACTCAATCTCCGGGTATGACGACAATTGTCCTTACGCCCTCATTGGAAGTCAGTCCAAGCATTGAGCCTGGTTCTTGGGTTCAAATCTGGCGAACCATCGAGAGTTCTGAAGGTTTTCTGAGCGAGCGTTTGGTTGATAGATCACAAGTTGTTTCCTTGGGACAAGGGGAATCACTTGTATCAAGTTCCGAGTCGCAAATCGAAGTCTCTGTTTCCGAGGAGCAGTCTGCGATTATTCTGCAAACGATGTCGGCAGAACAAGACATTTTTGTGCTGGTTACGCTGTGATCGCGTCAGCTCCGAAAGCAAAAACAACTTTGCGTGAGTACTCAAATGATCTCGCTGCTGCCCGCTCAATAGCAGTTTGGGGCAGCGCTGGCAGTGGCAAAACTCTACTGGCTATAAATCTCGCATTTGAATTGGCTCAATTCGACAAACGAGTCCTGCTGGTAGACCTTGACATGAAGCGCCCTTCGATTTCAGCCTGGCTTGGACTGACGGAGGCGGGGCCAGGCATAACGGCCGCCCTGAGATTGGCCAAGTCCGACAGGTTATCAATAGAGGAACTTCAAAGACTTTGCGCTGAACTCAAATTTGCAGGATCTCATCTTGATGTGCTTCCGGGGTTATCGAGTCCGAGAAGATGGGGTGAAGTGACTCCTGAACTTCTGGACAACCTTGGTGACCTAATCGTTCAACACTACGATTTTGTAGTTTTCGATTTGAATGACGAGTTCAATCCCCTCAACCTCCAGCCTTGGGCCGACAAATCCCGTGGAGAAACAGTGACTTGGGCTATTGGGCGATCGGACTTGGTGCTTGCACCTTTTGTTGCTGATGCAGTCGGAGTGAATCGTTTCCTTTTTGATTGCCAACAGGCAGATTTTGAGTATTGGCCTATTGCGAACCGAGTTAGCACTAAAGCACTGGGGAATTCGGGGGTCAAGAAGTTGAGAGAAACCATAGAACTACTCACAAAAAAGCCTCTGAGGGCTGAGTTTCCGATGGATGCGGGAAGCTGCGAGACATCCATTGCTAAAGCGAGGCCCCTCATGCTCGAATCCCCTAATTCAAAATTGACCCTGGCAATTCGTTCGCTGGCCGGCGAGATAGCAGACCAGCACCACCCGCAGATAAACTCTCAAAGTGGTCAAACTTGAATCAAACGCCCAGCAGTGGCTGCGCTCTCTTCTTGCCGATTGGCAGTTGATAGCAGATTTAGCCTTCGGTGATTTGGTTTTGTGGGCTCCAAAGGCTGGCAAACTGCAAGCAACCGCACACGCCCGGCCCGCGGCGGCGGCCACGCTCTTCTATCGAGACATCACGGGCACGCCTGCGAGATTCGACTGGGATAAGGTCATCCAGGCTGCGTGGAACACTGGCGAGCCGGTGATTTCTGAAGAACCCTCAAACTTCGAAGGCGTCAAAACGAAGATTGATGCTTACCCTGTTTTTGCCCCCGATAAGAATCCTGACTCAAAGCCAATAGCGATTATCACTCGCCACACCAACTTGGGTGAGTCTCGTGTGCCAAATAAGCTGCAGCTAAATTTCGTGGCTTTGGGTAACAACCTGCTTCAGATGGTAAGCCAGGGTTCTTTCCCTATTCCGGAAGCCGGAAGCGACTCACGGCGCGGGGCTCCTCGCGCTAATGATGGTTTGGTCCGACTGGATCAAAGTGGAAGAGTTTTGTTTGCCAGCCCGAATGCTCTCTCTATGTTCAATCGAGCTGGAGTCGACGGGGATCTCGAGGGTCGAATGTTTGCCGAAAGCATCACGAATCTCAACCTGAGGCAAGATCTTCTCGATGAAGGTCTTCCCCTGATCCTCACCGCTAAGGGAGCCTGGCGAACCGACCTTGAGTTTGAAGACGTAACCATCGCCGTTCGCTCCATTCCGCTTTTCGAGGATGCCAAACGTCTAGGCGGCATGGTGCTATGTCGCGATGTGACCGAGTTGCGCGTTCGAGAACGAGAACTTCTGACAAAAGATATGACCATTCGCGAAATTCACCACCGAGTGAAGAACAACCTTCAGACCGTGGCGTCACTGCTTAGAATCCAGTCGCGCCAGAGTGATTCTGCAGAAGTGAAAGAGTCACTTGCCCAGGCTATGCGTCGCGTTGCCGCTATCGCAGTGGTTCACGACGTGCTCTCTGAGGGAATCGATCAAGAAATCTCCTTCGACCAGATTTTCAAGCGCATCCTTTTGCTGGTTCCTGAAATCGCCGGTTATCACACCACCGTAAAGACAGAGTTTTTAGGCAGTTTTGGAGAGCTAACCGCAGAGCGTTCAACACCGCTCGCTCTCGTGCTAACCGAGGTTGTGGCTAACGCCGTGGAGCACGGTCTCTCAGACCGAAGCGGAACAGTTCAGGTGGAGGCGACCCGAGACAAAAAGACCATGCTAATTACCGTTACAGACGATGGTTCCGGCTTAGCCGAAGGCAAGGTTGGGTCGGGTCTCGGCACTCAGATCATTCGCACGCTGGTTGAGTCAGAGCTTCGCGGAAAAATCCTTTGGACATCGCCAATTCGTGGCGGCACCAAGGTAACTATCGAGTTGCCGATTTAGCTATCTAGGCTCGCAAGTATTTGAGAGACAGCATCCTGAGGTGATAAACCTTGCGGAAACTGTGGTGCTAGCCCGGAGATTGCGCGGGTGGCAAGACCGGTTTCGGTGTGGCCCAAAAGGTCGCTAACCACCTTGATGCCGCTTCGTCGCCATTCCCTAGCCACTGCCGTTAGAAAGCCATGCATTGCCATCTTCGATGCCGAGTAGCTGGACATCGATGGAAGTGGCATTTGAGCAACGACTCCGGTGACGTTGACCACAAAGGCAGACTCTGCTGCTGCCAGGTTAGGCTGCAGAGCAACCAGTAGATCTCTCGGACCTCGGTAATTCACCTGCAACAAGCGTGCATCGATTTCAGAGGGAGTCTCAATTGACAAACCGAATGCAACCAAGCCGGCAGACACGATGACTCCATCGAGCTTCACCGCGGAGTTCAAGTAGCTAGCCAGAGTGGCAATTGACTCAGCACTTTCAAGATTCAGGAGAAGTTTCTGAACTGCCTGGTCGGGAATATTCGCCGCCGATTCGTTACTGGTCGCGGTACCGTAAACATTTGCCCCGCCAGCAATTAGAACTGAGGCAAACTCTTTTCCAAGACCGCCAGATGCACCAACGATCAAAACATTTTTTCCCGAAAAATTCATAAATGGTCCAACACTTGGGAAGCGTTGGTTATTTCCAGGTGGCCAAGTTCTTGAAAGCTAATTTGCTATGTACAAGCGGTATCTTTTAGTCATGCAGCTAATCGGAATTTGGGCAGTCATTGCCGCAACCCTGGGGCCAATTCAAAACATCTTGGGCTGGGGTATTTCCGGCGCACTCTGGCCAGGGTATGACCCAATCGCTAAAACCATCAGCGACCTAGCTGCCGATGATTCGCCGGTGAAATGGATTCAGTCCAGTTTTTTCCTATTTGGATCACTGCTAACCCTGATTGGAGCGTGGAGCGCTAAAGCCTTTGCGCTGCCGGGACGCATTGCACTTGGCCTAGCCGGTATCGCAGGTTTGGGATACACCTTTTACGCTACCCCTTCGCAGATTTCTTACTCGGAGGAGCACCGCTTCTATGCCACCATCGCGTTCATTCTTTTCTCGGCTTGGCCAATCTTGGCGATGCGCTTTGATAAGCGATACCACTGGGCACTCAGGCCAGTTGGTGCGATAAGCGCGTCTATCGCGATGGGCCTGACAACGCTTTGGTTCCTGCTCACTTGGCTAGAGCCTGGTCAGCCGATTGTTGGCCTTTCCGAGCGAGTGATCGCAGTAATGCAGGTGCTCTGGCTGTCATTTGCAATCTGGGCACAGTATCTGCACCAGCAAAAGGCTAAAGATACAAATCCAGCCTCGAGAAAATAAGCTTTCGTAGCGAAGAGACGCTTCCAGAGAGTGCTTTGAGGTCTACGGCATCCAAGAACATCGAAATCGACTGATCTGGATATTCCAAAAGCACGCATGGTTCGCGCCCCGCTGAAGCCTTAAGCTCCCGATCGTTTCGCTCATTTAAGTGAATCATCTTGATGGCAATACCGTGTTCTTTGAGTAGCTCTTGCTCTAGCTGCTTGAACGCGGACGTCTTCTTTACCGGCGAGTGAGAAATATCACACAGGCTGCAGCTTCGGACTCCAATTAGATGCCCAAAGAAGTAAGAGAGCTCGCCAATAACGCCACCGTCGGCTTTATAGATGCCGATAAGAGTTGCACGAGTTTCAGTCACGTCTTTCCGAACCTAAAAAAGTTGGTGATTCTTCCAAATAATTCGCTTTTAGAGCGCTTTCGGAGGGCATACTTTTCGTTATGACAAATTTAGAACGACCAGAAGTCGAACCAATGTTGGAGCCAGCCCCAAATGAGCTGACTATGAAAGACATCGTCGTAGGCGATGGTGCGGAAGCCCCAGCGGGTGCAACCGTTGAGGTTCACTACCTCGGTGTTGACTACGAGTCTGGTGAAGAGTTTGACTCTTCATGGGGTCGCGGCGAATCAATCAATTTCCCACTGCAAAGACTTATCAAGGGTTGGCAGGAAGGTATTCCTGGCATGAAGGTCGGCGGTCGCAGAATGCTGATCTGCCCACCGGAAATGGCCTACGGACTTGCAGGCGGTGGCCACTCACTATCGGGTCGCACCTTGGTGTTTGTTATTGATCTTCTGGGCGTGAACTAACTCAAGTTAGGTTCGGCCATTCCTTAGGGCATTATTGACCCATGGCCATGTTCTCTGAAGCACCGCGTGATTTCACCGCGGCGGATATTCCAAAGCCCGAAATCATCGATGCGAAAAGCGTACCGAGCTATCGCTGGGGCTTTATCGGTGCAGGAGACATCGCCGAGGTGATGGCTGGGACACTTGCCAAACACACAAATCAGCGAGTGGTTGCTGTTGGCTCTAAGACGCCAGGTAAAGCAAAAGCATTCGCGGAGCGCTTTGGCATTGAGCGCCACTATGACAACTACCTAGATTTAGCCAATGATCCTGAAGTGAACATCGTCTACATCGCGACCTTGCCACACACCCACCTGGCCGATGCACGTCTCGCAATTCGCGCGGGCAAGCACGTTCTGATTGAAAAGCCTTCGACGCTGACTGCCAAGGACACTGAGGCGCTGTATTCGGAGGCAAAGGCCGCTGGCGTTCTCGCCATGGAGGCAATGTGGAGTAGATACCTCCCGCAAGCCTCAATCATTCGCCAGATGCTTGCGAAAGGCACCCTAGGTGAAATTACGCTGTTGCAGGCGGACTTCGGCCAAGACAATCGTGAGATCGCAAGGTTGTGGCTAAAAGACTCGTCGATTGTCATGGACATGGGTATCTACCCAATTTCGTTCTCGCAGATGGTCCTCGGCTCACCCTCACGCATTATTGCGGGCGGCAAGATGCACAACGAAAACGTTGAAGCCATGGCAGCAGCCATCCTGGAATACGATTCCGGAGCCCGTGCGGTGCTCACAACCTCTGGGCACTCACACGTCCCAACCACGGCATCGATATCTGGCGATGAAGGTGTCCTGGTCTTGGATGGACCATTCTTCGTCCCGACGTCACTAGAGCTGCGACCCGCGCTTTTCAATTCGCACGGACCGCGCTGGAGCGATGAATCAGGTGTGGTTGGACATGAGGGCTTGAGCCACCAGGCAAACTACATGGCTAAATTCATCCACGAGGGGTTGCTGGAATCACCGCTTCACACTCACGCTGAGGTCGTTGAAGGAATTCGTATCGGCGAAGAGATTCGCCGCCAGGTTGGTGTTACTTACCCCTGAGGGTAAAACTAAAAATGCACCCCCTTACGGAGGTGCATTTTGTTTGTAGGCCCCGTCGGGCTCGAACCGACGACTATTAGTCGGTTGAGGAATGGTTGTTTTGGTCGAAGATGAGCGCTAATTCCTGTCCGGCTAGAGCCAGCCATCGTTCCGCTTCACCCATCGCGCTATCGAGAGTTGGGGCGAGTGTCTCCAGCACACGAATCTGAGGAAAGTGCGTCTGTGCGTCCTCGACCGCTCCTGCCACCAACCATGCCGGGATGTTGGCAGCATTAGCCATTCCCAGGAGCACTCCGACCGCTTTGCCAGCCAGCGATTGGGAATCAAAACGCCCCTCACCCAGAATCACGAGATCGGCTGAGGCAATGAGAGCGCCGACTCCAAGCATGTCCGCGACTGTCTGCGCTCCCGGGCGAATCGTTCCGCCCAACGCGAGCAGACCGAACGCAGCACCTCCGGCAGCACCCGCACCCGGAGTCTCGGGGTCGAGCTCTGGAAAACAGCGCCCAAATGAGACGAGACGCTCGTCCATTAGTGAAACCTGTTGTGCTGTTGCGCCTTTTTGCGGCCCGAAAATTCGCGCGGCCCCGTGCGGACCATGCAGAGGATTGGTCACATCGGTAAGGATTGTTATCGTCGTCGACGGTGGAAGTTTCGCGACCGATTGATCTACCGTTGCCACGTCCCCCAGGCCAAGGTTGCCGTCAGCGACGTCGATCCCGTTTTCATCGAGCAATCGCACTCCGAGTTCGACCAAAATTCCGGCACCCCCGTCTGTGGATCCGCTTCCACCCAGAGCAACGATGATGTGCCTGCATCCAGCACGAACCGCTGCTTTGATGGCGATCCCGACGCGTCGTGTTGATGCGGTTTCGGGTGATTCCGTGCCGGTGTAGCCGAGTCCGCAGATTCGGGCCAACTCGACAACGGCTCTACCATCGCCAAGATTCAACCATTCAATGGGCGGTTCTGCTCCGTTGCTGAGCACGACCTCAAGTGTTGAATGCGGCATGACAGCGCGGTAACAGTCGAGCGTTCCTTCGCCGCCGTCGGCGAACGGGACTGTCAGGAGGTTGTCCATCGGACGTGCCGACTGCCATCCTTGTGAAAACGCGGCAACGGCGTCAACTGCAGAACAGGTGCCTTTGAAAGAGTCCAAGACGACGGCGATTCGCGCCATTACGGCCTAGAACCATTTGGAAACGCATAATTCGTGGAACAACGTTCCAATTCGAATGTCTGAAACCGCATTTCTTTCCCTAGATTTCGGCGAATAATTCACTTTGTTTTTTTGTCTGCCGCTTTTCCAAGAGCTTCAATCGCATCAAGAATGGCGTTTAATCCCATTTCAAAAAAATTGGTTGTTTTTCTAGTCTATGAGCCTGACTATCTTTGGGCGACTGCCTGAAAAAGAAAAGAACCCCTTCGGCGAGGAAGGGGTTCTTGTAGGCCCCGTCGGGCTCGAACCGACGACCCACGGATTAAAAGTCCGTTGCTCTACCGACTGAGCTAGAGGCCCTAACGAGAAAGAAGTGTAACAGCCGCCGACCAAGAGTTGGTCGGCGGCTGTCAGAACTGCTTTTTAGAGCTTGCCAGGGTTAGCTGGGTCGCGGTCATCTAGACCCCAAGGCTGGCCGTACTCGCCCGCCAGTAGGTCCAAGAATGGCTTAGCGTCAAACTCCTCTGGGCCCTTGACTCCGGTCCCCGACCAAACCCCAGTGGCCAAAAGCTCCAGTGAGATAACTGGAACCAAAGCGGTCTGCCAAACCACGGCTTGAGAGCCGTAGTTTGCGTTCGTCCACTCGGTGTCACAGACGTGGTAGAGGTAGGTGGCGCGCGGCTTACCATCTGGTCCAGTTCCGGTAACCAAAGTTCCAGCACAGGTCTTTCCGATCATGCGATCTGCAAGTGATCCAGGATCTGGTAATACGGCAGCAACGACATCTCTTGGGGCAACGCTTGCACGGCCGTCTTTGGTTCGCACTGAGACAGGGTTTACCGAGTCCAGGCCAAGTACATGCAGGGTCTGCAGCACGTTGATGAACTCGGTGCCTAGACCGTACTTGAATGCAACGCGCTTGGCTTTTAGGGTGCGAGGAAGCATGTTCACTTCTTCGTGCTCAACGTTCACACACTCAACTGCACCAATGCCACCAGGGAACTCGAATACTTCTGGTTCGCTAAATGGTGGGGTGGTGAACCAGCCTTTGTCCTTCTCCCATAAAAGCGGTGGGTTTAGGCACTCCTCGATAACGGTCCAGATTGAGAAAGATGGGGCGAAGATTTCTTCTCCCGCATCGTTTTTCACAACGAGATTGCCACCGTCCATGATCTTGATCTCATCGACCTCTTGGAACAGGTGGTCCTGCGCATAGCGAGCGAAGATGTTTGAGATTCCAGGCTCGGCACCGGTTCCGATAAGTGCCAAAAGGCCCTTATCTGAATACTGCTTGGTGCGGTCATACTGCCAGTCGCCCAGCTTCTCGGCCGGGGTATTGAATGGATCAGTTGGGTGAGTGTGACTGAGGCTCATCGCCATGTCCATGTAGTTCGCCCCAGCATCCAGTGCACCTTCGAAGATGCTCTGCACGAACTTTGGCTCAACGGCATTCATGACGTGAGTGATTTGGTGCTTGCGAGCTAGCTCTGCGACATTTGCAGGGTTAGACGCATCCACCTTGTCGGCGACAAACTTTGCCGCGACGGACGCATCGCGGTTGGCTGCAACCCAAGCCACAGATTTCTCAGCACGGCTTAGGTCGTAGTCGGTGACCACGATTTTTTCAAAGAAATTACGATTAGCAGCAATTTTGACGATGGCATCGCCAACACCGCCTGCTCCAACGAGCAAGATGCGCATTGATTCACAACCAGACGTTGACCGATTTGTATTAGGCCCAGTCCTTGCCCTCATTCACCAGTAGGCGCAAAGCCGAAATGGCGTCACGTTGTAACCGCGCCTTCACCGAAGTGAACTACCCAATCAGTATGCCACTACCAAATCGTTTTATGGCTTAGTCGAGCTGGCGAATTGGAACTACCAGAGGAGTCTTTCCAACCGGGTCTTCAATTACTCTCGCGAGAATGTGGAAGGCAGCAGCGAGGTTATTGGGGGTAATCACTTCTTTTGCGGTTCCCTGGTCGACAATCTTGCCGTCTTTGAGAATGACCACCTTGTCGGCAAAACGAGCAGCAAGGTTCAGGTCGTGAACCACAGCAACGATTGTCATACCGCGCTCACGCTTGAGGGAGGACAGCAAGTTGATCACCTGTAGCTGGTGTGAGTAATCCAGCGAGTTAGTTGGCTCATCGAGTAGCAGCACCTCAGGATTTTTTACCAGTGCAGCTGCAATCAATGCCACCTGGCGAGAACCGCTAGAAAGCTCACCGAGTTTCTTTTTGGAAAGCTGAGTCAAACCGGTGCGCTCCAAAATAACCTGGATCTCTTGGTTCAGCCGCGGAGAGACTCTCGAAATCTGCTGCGAGTTCATTGCGCTTCTGGCTACCAGCTCAAAAACTGTTTCGTTCGAACGAGCCGCCGGCATGGCACCCAATAGACCTATCTTTAGGTCAAGTTCCTGGCGGCTGAGAGCATTGATGGATACCCCATCGAGCAGCACCGCTCCCTGGGACGTCTTTATCTTGCGAGCCAGCGCTTTAAGAAGCGAACTCTTGCCAGCACCATTTGCACCAATGACTGCGGTGATGGTTCCACTTGGCAAACTGAGATCAAGATTCTCTATCACCTGATCCGCAGCGTAGCCGGCACTAAGCGCCTGAGCGGCCAGCTTATTCTTGGGATCAAACATGGCTAAAGCTTACTTTTAGGACCAGTTAGAAGTTGAAAGCAAAAGCTAATGGATATGTGGCTCTAGTTCGAACTTTTCCTTTTTGGAAGGCCACTCAACTATGAGCATGGCACCAAGCATCAAGGCCCCACCCAATGTCACCGCTATTGTCACTGGCTCTTGACCCGCAGCGATCGCAATTAGAGCGGTGAAGACAACCTCGCTGGTCATAATCAGCGCAGCACGAGATGCATCCATCAAAGTCTGCGCCCAGGTCTGGATCCAGAATGCAGCTGCGGTCGAAAGCACCGCCGTGAAGATGATTGCCACCCAGACATCGGAGGTTGGCGGCGGTTGGTAACCATCGGTTAGGGCGAAGCCCCAGCAGGTAAGGGCAACCGCCGCGATCTGCACCATCGCAAAACGATAGGCATTGCGGCCGTGGCCATACTTGCCCAAAAATAGAATGTGGAGACCATACAAAATTGCGCAGGCCACCAACCAGAGCTGGCCGATTTGGAAATCAAGTGATGTTGCCGCTCCGGAGAAAACCGCCAGGCCAATCGCCGATAAAAGCGCACCGAGCGCCAGCTTCTTAGAAACTTTCCTGCGGTAAATCAGCCAGGCCAGTACCGGCGTGAAGATTACATAGAGGCCGGTGAGAAAGCCGCTGGTGGCAGCTGTGGTTAGTTCCAAACCAATAGTCTGGGTTATGTAACCAAATGCTAAAATTACACCGAGCGCTAGACCGAATTTGATGTCACCCTTTTCAAAACGGCTGGAGATTTTCGGGCGAAACACAAACATCGCCACCGCTGCCAAGGTAAAACGCACAGCCAAAAAGTCCATGTAAGGCTGCTGCTCGATCGCATCCTTCATCAGCACAAAAGACACGCCCCAGGTGAAGCACACCCCGAGTAGGGCAATAACTGCAAGGCGAATTCGGGTCATGTTGCCAAAGTCTAACTAAGTTGTTAGCTGGATATATCGCTAAGCGAGCAGCGCTCAACGCCAACCACCTTTGGCTTAGCCGAGAGCGTGATTCTCAAAACTAAAAACTCAGCGGGGGACAGGGTCGACCCCGCTTCAATATCTTTGCGAAGTTCTTTTGGTGCCATGGCTGCAAATGGAGCCAAGATGCTTGGCAGGGCTGGGCGATGGGAGCAGATAAGTCCGGATTTGCTGGTGCCCAGAAGGTCATGTACGACAGCCTGGGTGCGAACCGGGCGTTTTTTGTTTCCAAGCTCAGTGAGCTGGTGACGCTCGATAAGTTTTTGCTTGCGCTTTTCCGCATAAGGATTGATTGTGTCGTGACATCGAACCCAGGGGCTGGTTACCAGGCGCTTTGGGCCATAGGCCGCAATAAGCGGAATTAGGGCTGTTGCCTGCTGCTTACCCTCTGGCAACAGTGGACGCTTGGCCTCCTCGCCCTTCCATTCGGAACGAACGGTGGCTTTGGCGTGCCTAAGGATAATCAGAGCTTTAGTCTCGAGCTCTTTTGCCTTGTGGAGCTGGATGACCTGCTGCATAAGGTTTTGATCGTGTTCGTAGCTCAAAAGTGTCAAAGCCTCTTTGGCTGGGACCCACTCAACCTTGGCAATTTCTTTGTTAGGCAAAAACTTTTGCTTAGCGATTGCTGTTGCTGTGACTTTAGAGGCCCAATAGTGAACCTCTTTATCAAGCCCTTCGCCAACTTGATAGTTGATCACTCCAAGTTTTCGCCCGAGCCGAACCTTGAAACCGGACTCTTCCAAAACTTCTCGAACCGCGGTCTGGGGGAGCTGCTCACCTGGATCGATCTTGCCCTTTGGGAATCCCCAGTCCTTATAGACCTCACGGTGCACCAGGGCTACTTCTAGCTTTCCGTCTTGCTCACGCCAGCAAACAACACCTGCGGCATAAATTGTCACTAACGGCTGCGCTTTCGCTCCAGCGTGCGCTGCATCAAAACATCCTGCATGTCACTCAGTTTCTCGCCAAGGACATTGTGAGTCTCGCGTGACCAAGCACCGTTTGCTTTGAGCTCCCAAACCGCAACCGATTCGCTCATGCCAAGGTCGAAGATCTCCTGAAGCTGGCGAATCTGATCGGACTGAGTGATCTTGACCAAGGCTTCGACTCGACGATCTAGATTGCGGTGCATCATGTCTGCGCTGCCGATATAGATGTCTGGGTCACCTGCATTATCGAAGGCAATTATTCGGCTGTGCTCGAGGTAGCGTCCAAGTACCGAGTGAACCTTGATGTGATCGGAGAGCCCCGGCACTCCTGGACGAAGAGCGCACATTCCTCGAACCAAAACCTCAACTGTTACGCCAGCTTTAGATGCGCGGTATAGCTCATCGATGATTTGCTCATCAACCAGGGAGTTCATCTTGAGGCGAATGCGACCTGCCTTGCCAGCTTGCTGGTGAGCAATCTCTCTACGAATGCGCTCGGTTAGTCCCTGCCGGACGCCATTTGGCGAAACCAGAAGGCTGTTGTATTGCGGAGCTTGGGTGTGTCCAGAGAGCTGGTTAAAAAGTTTGGTGAGGTCTTCACCAACCGCAGGGCGGCTGGTTAGTAGGCCAAGGTCCTCATAAAAACGGGCAGTCTTAGGGTTGTAGTTTCCAGTTCCGATGTGGCAGTAGCGGCGGAGAGTGGAGCCTTCCTGACGAATGACCAGGGAGAGCTTGCAGTGGGTCTTGAGGCCAACGATTCCGTAAACCACGTGAACACCCGCCGCCTCGAGCTTGCGAGCCCAAGCGATGTTGTTCTGCTCATCGAATCTGGCTTTGATTTCAACCAGAGCCAAAACCTGCTTGCCGGCCTCTGCGGCATCAATCAGCGCATCAACAATTGGCGAGTCACCGCTGGTGCGATAGAGAGTCTGCTTGATGGCCAAAACCTGCGGATCAGCAGCAGCCTGCTCCAAAAAAGCCTGCGTGCTGGTTGCGAAAGTTTCGTATGGGTGGTGAACCAAAATCTCGCGCTCGCGAATGGCCGCAAAGATGTCCGCGGCTTCATCTGGATCAGATTCCAAGTAACGGTTGGTGGTGATTTGGTGTGGTTCAAAATGAAGCTCTGGTCTCTTCATGAACGCGATGGCGCTGAGACTCTTGAGGTCTAATGGCTCGGCAAGATGGTAAACATCGCTCGCCTCGACATCCAACTCGCGCTGCAAAAGGTTCAGCACCTGCTGGTCGATGTCCTCTGCCACCTCGAGCCTGACCGGAGGGCCAAAGCGTCGACGAAGCAACTCTTTCTCGAGTTGAATCAGCAGGTTTTCACCCTCATCCTCATCAACCTCTAGGTCTTCGTTTCGGGTGACGCGGAAGTTGTGGTGCTGAAGCACCTCCATGCCCGGGAATAGCTCCGACAGGAATGCGCCCATCACGTCTTCTAGCGGAACAAAACGATTGGTTGAACCTGGCACCGGCACAAAGCGAGGTAGAAGTGGCGGGACCTTCACGCGAGCAAAGTGCTCCATGCGGTTAGTTGGGTTGCGCAGCACCACAGCAAGATTTAGTGACAATCCAGAGATGTAGGGA
This sequence comes from Aquiluna sp., assembly GCF_965064355.1. NCBI lineage: Bacteria > Bacillati > Actinomycetota > Actinomycetes > Micrococcales > Microbacteriaceae > Aquiluna > Aquiluna sp. The sequence continues at coordinate 22,104 of NZ_CBCHRQ010000001.1, read as the reverse complement.
AATGGGTGAGCCGGATCTACCGCCAGCGGTGTGAGAACAGGGAACACCTGCTCCTGGAAATACTGCTCCAGGCCGGAACGCTCTTGTTGGTCAAGGGCGGACCAGTTCTCAATCTGGACGCCGTTCACGGCCAGTTCCGGACCAATTTTGTCTCTAAATAGCGCAGCGTGACGGGCCTGAAGGTCCTTGGTCTTAGCTGATATTTGAGCTAGCACGTCGCGAGGATCGAGCCCCGAGGCTGAGTTCACCGCAATTCCAGTTGCGATTCGGCGCTTAAGCGATGCGACTCGAACCATAAAGAATTCATCCAAGTTGGAGGCAAAAATGCTTAGAAAGTTCACGCGTTCTAAAAGTGGTACCGACTCATCTTCTGCTAGCTCCAAGACCCTGCGGTTGAAATCCAACCAGCTCAATTCGCGGTCTAGAAATCTGTCCGCAGGCAAATCCGGCTGGGACTCTGGGAGAAAAATCGATGTGGTCTCTTCTGACATGTTCTCTATCTTGGCAGTTCTGGGTTAGCGGAAGGTTAACTATTCGCTTCCGTGACCCTGCGGATCGAGTCGGTAACCGACGTTTCGAACCGTTCCAATTAGAGATTCGTGCTCTCCCAGTTTGGCCCTGAGTCTTCTGACGTGAACATCGACAGTTCTTGTGCCACCAAAGTAGTCGTAGCCCCATACCTCGCTAAGTAGCTGCTCTCTAGTGAACACTCGGTTTGGGTTTTCGTTTAGGTATCGCAAAAGTTCAAACTCTTTGAAGGTTAGATCCAGCGTGCGACCTGAGATCTTTGCGGTGTAGCTGGTTTCGTCGATGCTTAGACCCGAGTTATTCTCGGCCTGCTCGATTGTCTTTTGGCTCAGGGTAGATGCCAGTCGAATTCGAACGTCTACCTCACCCAGGGATGCCGAATCAAAGATAAAGTCCGTGAGGCCCCAGTCCGCATTCACGGCAGCCAGCGACGCTTCAGTAACCACCAGCACCAAAGGTTTGGACCAGCTAGCAGCAAGCAGGATGCGCGCCATAGCTTTGGCATTGGCTAAATCTGTCCGGCAATCCAACAGGGTGATGTCGTGCCTTGGTGCAGAAACTAATTGGGATGCATCAAAGCCGATTTGCACTACCTGGTGACCGAGGATTTCGAGCTGTGGAAGTGGGTTTTCGCGCGCGGGGCTGATTGCCAAAACAACAGCCATCGGCCCACCCTTCGCTTTGCAAAATGATACCGAGGATTCGCACCCCACACAGATAGAGTTCTTTTGTGACTAAGCAGTGGCTGCAGATAATCCTGATCTGGATCGGTGTATTGGCAGCTTCGCTGTATGCGATGACATTCCCAGAACTTGATTTTCGCTTTTTAGTCTTTTCGTCAATTGCGGCCGCAGCCATTGCGGTGGTGAGCATCGAGCACCTCATTTCCTCGAGGGCTAAGGACACCGTGAGGCAGCAGGTATACGTCTCCGCCGGCACGATTGTGATCTTGGGAACCATGACTGTTATGTCTTTGCTGAGTTAGACTTATCGCATGCTTTTGGCCATAGAAATTTTCTTTACCGGACTGTTGGTGCTGGCTTCCTTGGCGATTGCCGGAGTCTCAGCTCTTGTTCTATTCAAGCTATTCAAGGGGCAGCGCTAATTTGTTCGTCATCCCCGATGACCTTCCTATTGAGCTAACCCCGTTCACATTCCTACTGGGTAGCTGGCGCGGCACTGGCGTAATTAGTTACCCAATTGGTGACGCACCAGTAAAAGAAATTGAATTCAGCCAAACCATGAGCTTTATGCCGGTTGGTTCACGTTTGGAGTTTCGCTCGGACGTCACCGACCTTGCGGGCAACCCAATCTCTCATGAACGTGGCTTTTGGGCACTATCAAGACCATTCTCAGCATCAGATTCCGGACCTGGACTTCTGCCAGGTGATGGCACCCCGCTGCTAACGGTCCGCGAAGATCTTGAACTCTGGCGAAACTCAAGCGGTGGATTCGACATTGAAGCGCTAATCATCCAGCCAGCTCAAGTGGCAGAGCTTTACTTCGGTCACATCAAGGGCGCGCGCGTTGACATTGCAACCGATGCGGTTTTGCGTTCACCAAATGCCAAGGACTATGCCGCAGGGCATCGCATGTTCGGGTTGGTTGAAGGTGCACTGATGTGGGCCTGGGACATGGCCGCTCACGGCCAGCCGCTAAAGTCTCACGCTTCCGCGCGACTTGAGCGCCATGACTAAGCACTTTGGTAATCCGCTAAACGAACAGCGCTTATTGCTTCAGGGCAAAGCAGTCATAAAGCGCATTGACCAGCAGGTGCTATCGCTAACTGGTGAAGATGCTTTGAGCTGGCTGCACTCGATTACCTCGCAAAACATCAAGAACCTAACCCTGGGTGAATCAACCGAAACTTTGGTGCTTAGCCCAAATGGCCACATCGAGCACCAGATCAAGGTCATAGCCTCTGAGGCCGGACTGTATTTGATCGTGAATGCGCAAAAAGCTCAGGCGCTTGTTCTTTGGCTAAATCAAATGCGCTTTCGCTCCAAGGTGGTAATCACTGAAAGCGACCTAGTGGTTTGGGGATGCTTTGCGGATCTTGCACTGAGCGATTTGGTTTGGGTCGATGGCTTCGATAGTGAACCTAAGGGCTCGGTTCGCTACGCCCTGCAGGTTGAAAGCTTCCCGTATCGGGAGTATTTACTGGCCCCTGAGGTCGTGCCGGAGTTAGCTGAGGCTGGGCTATTCGCCTTTGAAGCGTTGCGAATCGCTGCCGGTAGGCCAGAGATCACCGATGTCGATGAGCGATCGCTTCCGCACGAATTTGACTGGTTGGCACCTGCTGTGCACATGAGTAAAGGTTGCTACCGAGGTCAGGAGACCGTCGCAAAGGTTCACAACCTAGGTCACCCTCCGCGTCGCTTGGTGGTCTTGAACCTGGAGGTCGGAGACACGCTAGCCAACCCAGGCGAAGAGATTTTCTACCAGGGCAAGCTGGTCGGCAAAGTTCTAGCGGGCGGTCTGCACTATGAATCTGGCTCTTTGGCTCTTGGCCTGGTAAGCCGAAATACTCCGTATCTTGATCTTGAGGTTTGCAATATGACTGCCTCGCAGCGGGTGCTGGTGCCGGCTGATGCCGGCAAGGCAGCCAACCTGCCTCGCCCAAGTGCATTCAAGCTCAGCGGTAAGAAGTGACCGGGTTTATCTCCAACGCACTATCGCGAGTCAGAGACTCGCTGTGGCAAATCATGCAGTTGGTGCTCGCCGCCACAGTCGCCTACCTAATCGCTCGGTTTGGACTTGGACACCCGGTTCCGCTTTTGTCGGTGACTGTTGCAATCTCCTCACTGGGATTTGCTCGTGACACTAGACCTGGGCGAGTAGCAACAACAGCACTTGCGATGGTTATGGGGGTTGTTCTCAGCGAATCTAGCTTGGCGTTATTCGGTTCTGGGGCACTGCAGCTCACCGCAGTGATCTTGCTGGCCTTGCTGTTGGCGAGACTAATTTCTCCAAACCCTGCTTTTGCCATCACTGTTGCAATACAAGCGGTATTGGTTCAACTATTAGAAGCCCCAACCGGTGGAGATTTTGCCAGGGTGCTAGATGGCGTAATTGGTGGGTTGGTGGCTCTTGCTTTCACCGCTCTGGTGCCAAGAAATCCAATTCGATTGGCAAGAGCGGACTCCAGGTTGCTATTTGCAACCGTAAAAGAGACTTTGGCTAAGTTGAGAGAGGTTCTACTCACATCCGACAAGGCAACCGCAGATATTGCGCTTGAAAACATTCGTCAAACTCAGCCGCTGGTGGATAACTGGCGCAGCTCTCTCGAGTCGGCAGCTGCAATTGCAAAGGTCTCACCTTTTTACCGCTGGGCTCAAAAAGAGATTGCCGACCAGAGAGTTCTTTTCCTAGGGCTTGATCTTGCAACCAGAAACCTTCGAGTGATAACCAGGCGAATTGACTTTTTACTTGAGGATCAAAAACCAAGACCGGAACTTGCGGCCGTAATTGCAAAAACTTTGATTGCGGTTGACCTTTTGGAGCAGAGTCTTGACGACTTCTCGCTGCGCGCTAAGGCGCAGAAGTATTTGTCGAAGCTGATTCGACAGCTAGATCCAAAGACCATTGGCGATGCAGGTTTGAGCGACCAGGTGGTGTTTATGCAAATCAGGCCAATGGTTGTGGATTTGGCAATTGCCGCAGGGGTCGAGGCCGACCAGGCTCGAAGGCTGCTTCCCCAAGTTGACTAAACTTGGGGTCATGACTTACAACCTAATTTTGCTTCGCCACGGCAACAGCGTTTGGAACCAGAAAAACCTATTCACCGGATGGGTGGATGTTGACCTAAGCGACCAAGGTCGCGAAGAGGCTAAGCGCGCAGGAGAGCTATTGGGTGAGTCGGGACTAACTCCAGATGTGCTTTACACCTCGATGCTAAAGCGTGCCATAAATACCGCACACATCGCATTGGACCAAATTGACCGCAATTGGATTCCAACCTTGCGCAACTGGCGGCTAAACGAGCGTCACTACGGTTCACTTCAAGGCTTGGACAAGGCAGAGACTCTAGAAAAGTATGGCGCTGACCTGTTCCAGACTTGGCGCAGAAGCTTCGATGTTCCTCCTCCAGCAATTGAGGATGACAATAAATACTCTCAGGTTGGGGATGCAAGATATGCAGACCTAGGTGACAACGTGCCTCGCACCGAGTGCCTAAAGGATGTTCTAGTTCGAATGATGCCTTACTGGGAGTCAGACATTTCTGGTTCCCTGAAGGCCGGCAAGACCGTTTTGGTGACCGCACACGGTAACTCTTTGCGCGCACTGGTGAAGCACCTTGATGGCGTTAGCGACGAGGAAATTGCAGAGCTCAATATCCCAACCGGCATACCACTTCTTTACAAGTTGGATCAGAACCTCAAGCCGCTTACTCGTGGTGGGGAATACCTTGACCCTGAGGCAGCTGCCGCAGGTGCTGCAGCGGTAGCTAACCAGGGTAAGAAGTAAAAACTACTTAGTCTTGCCACTCGCCGGTCTGCAAGAAGCTGACCTTTGAGGAAATGTCTACGACGTGGTCTGCGAATCGCTCGAAGTAGCGAGAAGCCAATGTCACGTCAACGGTGTACATGGCATTCTCTTTCCACTCTGGGCTTAGAACAACATCGAACACCTTGCGGTGTAGGCGGTCAACGGCCTCGTCACGAGCCTGAATCTCGCGAACCAAATCCAAATCGGTGTTCTGCAAAAGCTTGATTGCTTTGCCTATAAGTTCTAGGTCAATGCGAGCCATATCCTCGAAGGTCTGTCTCAGTGAGGTTGGAATTGCGCTACCTGGATAGCGGTAGCGGGCAATCGCTGCGACGTGAGAGGAAAGCGATCCCATTCGCTCAAGCGATGCAGACATGCGAAGTGCTGAAACCAGAATTCTCAAGTCGCGAGCAACTGGGCTCTGGGTCGACAAAACCTTGATTACTAGCTCATCAAGGTCAAGAGCCTTGGTCTCATTGGTTCCGGCTAGGGCGAGAGCCTCATCTGCCAAAGTGACATCAGAGTTTAGGAACGCTCGCGATGCTTTATCCATGATCGACTGCGCGTTTTCCGCAAGACCGATTAGTCGAGACTGGACATCTGCCAATTCATTTTGAAAAATACCGTGCATCTTGATACCTCGAAATCTGTGTAGGGTCAGAGTTTTTCAACTCCGAGCTAACTCAAGGTTAATTCCTAACCAATCAAAAGCAAACTTGCCGAGCCAGAGCTTAAAGTTCCCATACTCTTACTGTTGGAAGAAACTGTTAACCTAGTAAACATCTGGCGATGGAGAAAGCGGGTGGCCCATGGGGTTCCTAGCATCTCGTCGCGCTCAAAAAGAAGAAGACACCAGAGACTTTGATGCTTTCCAAAGTATCGCCGCTCAGGTAGTGGATGTTATGGCAACCGCTGGGGTGGTGCTGGATCTAAACAACTCAGTTCTTCGAGCATCTCCAGGTGCGATCCAATTAGGTCTGGTTCAAAACCGCCGACTCATTCACTCCAACTTGGTCAAACTGGTTGAGCAGGCTAAGAAGACCTCGGGCGCTGTCCAACAGGAATTGCTATTGGAAACCGGCCTTCGTCGAGAGAAGGTATGGGTTGAGGCAAGAGCAGCCCAATTCGGTGGCGAATACGTAATGCTGCTGGTCGATGACCGCACCGAGTCCAAGCAGTTAGAGGACACCAGACGAGACTTCGTGGCAAATGTTTCTCATGAGCTCAAGACTCCAATTGGAGCTATTGGGTTATTGGCCGAGGCAATTCAGGGTGCCACTGACGACTCCGAGATGGTCAAGAAGTTTGCCGAATCGATGCAAAAAGAAAGCCAGCGACTGGCGAATTTGGTTCAGGAGTTGATTCAGCTCTCCAAGGTTCAAGGTGCCAGAGTTGGCGAAAATTCAACCGAGGTTGACCTAGCTGCTGTCATTACAGATGCCGTGGACAGAAACCTCTTGATCGCAGAACAGCGCAATATTCGAGTTGTCTCGTCTGCCGAGGCAGGCACGGTTGTCATGGGTGACTACGAAATGCTTGTCACAGCGGTTAGAAACCTGATTGAGAACGCGATTGTTTACTCAAATCCAGCAAGCCAGGTGGGTATCGGACTCAAGGTCGTTGACGGGGTTGCAGAAATCGCAGTTACAGATTCGGGCTTAGGAATTTCCGAGAGTGACCAGAAGCGAATCTTTGAGCGCTTCTATCGCGTAGACCCATCCCGTTCTCGCGAGACCGGTGGCACCGGTCTGGGACTCTCGATCGTCAAGCACGTCGCCGCTAACCACGGTGGCGAGGTAAGACTATTTTCCCAACCCGGCGTTGGATCAACTTTCACCCTTCGACTGCCAATTGACACCCAGGAGATGCCATGACCCGCGTACTTGTAGTTGAAGATGAAATAAACCTAAGAGAGCCACTGGTGTTCCTTTTGCAACGCGAGGGATACGACGTCATCGAAGCCGAAGATGGTCTTGCCGCTTTGGACAGCTTCCGCACTCACGGTGCCGATATTGTGCTTTTGGACCTAATGCTTCCCGGTCTTTCGGGCAACGAGGTTTGCCGAGCAATTAGGGCCGAGAGCAGAGTGCCAGTGATCATGGTGACTGCAAAAGACACTGAGATCGACAAGGTTGTTGGCCTAGAAATCGGTGCCGACGACTATGTCACCAAGCCTTACTCCACCAGAGAGCTACTTGCTCGCATGAAGGCGGTATTGCGCCGCGGAGCAGAACCTCAGGCTGCCGAGCATGGTCTTTTGAAGGCAGGGCCGGTGGTTATGGACATCGAACGCCACGTGGTCACCGTAAATGGCGAAAAGATTCAAATGCCGCTGAAGGAATTTGAACTTCTAGAGCTTTTGATGGAGAACGTCAACCGCGTGCTAACCCGTGGTCAAATCATCGACCGGGTGTGGGGTTCAAACTACTTTGGTGACACCAAGACCTTGGATGTCCACGTAAAGCGAATTCGTTCAAAGATTGAAGAAGATCCTGCTCGACCACGTCACCTAATGACGGTTCGTGGCTTGGGTTACAAGTTCGAGATTTAGTTCAGGGATTCCGCGTATTCGCGGTATTCCAAAAGTGATCCATCCATCACTGGAACATTCAGTACAAACGGGTCTCCACCACCGGATACTGCAACGTCGTGAACTTGCCCTGGGTTGCCATCTAGCTGGAAAGTGATTGGCTCGGTGCCGTTGTAACCAATGTCAAACTTGGTTCCAGCCTTTACCGCAAACTCAACTCGGATGTCCTGGCCGGCAGAGTCCTTGGTCTGGACAGAGCCCACTAGGTCTTCTTGAGATGAGTTCACGAAGGAACCAATCAAAACTGCTCTGCCGCTTTCGCCCTGAATAAGCAAAACATTGCGGGCCTTTAGAGACTGTGCGTCAACCTGAACACCGTCGCTTGGAGCGTAAGGCTTAAGCGATTCCACATTGCCCGATAGAGAGCAGCCTGCCAACGACAGGCTGGCCAGGGCCACAAGGGTCAAAGAAGTAATTTTCTTTACGTTCACGAAGCTCTCCAAAGGACGCATTGGGCCAAGTCTAGCCTAGGAATTAGTGCCCATCTGTGGTAAACTCTGGGTTTTGGAGCCGAAAGAAGCGAATGAAGTTTGAAGTTGGCGAAACCGTTGTCTACCCTCACCACGGAGCTGCTGAAATTATCGAAGTTTCCGAAAAGAACATTCGCGGAATAACCAAGAAGTATCTAACCCTTCGCGTTGTCGTTCAGGGTTCAAAGCTCGAGTCTGGTTCCGAGGCGTCTCCTGATCGCCCAAGCCAAGAACTAATCATTCAAGTTCCAGAGGACAGCGTCACCGAAGTCGGCGTTCGCGATGTCATCGATAAAAAGGGTGTTCAGCAGGTATTTGACGTGCTGCGCGCAGAGTTCGTGGAGGAGCCAACCAACTGGTCTCGTCGTTACAAGGCAAACCTCGAGAAGCTAGCCTCGGGCGATGTTGTAAAGGTTTCCGAGGTGGTTCGAGACCTATGGCGTCGCGACCAGGATCGCGGTCTTTCAGCCGGTGAAAAGCGCATGTTGGCTAAAGCACGACAGATTTTGATTTCTGAACTGGCACTTGCTCGCAAGGTTGACGAGGTCAAGGCTTCGGCTGAGCTAGACAAGGTATTGGCTAGCTAAATCATGAACGTTGCGGTGGTTCTAGTTGCCGCCGGCAACGGCGAGCGACTCGGTGCTGGTATTCCAAAGGCCCTGGTTGCAGTTGGCGGTAAGTCACTACTTTCCCACGCACTGGAAGCAATCCAAAAATTTAACCCCAGCCAGTTGGTCGTGGTTGCTCACGAAGACCACGTCGATGAGTTTCAATCGCAGATTCAGACTGTTTACCAGGGCGAATTTTCTATTGCCAAGGGCGGAACATCTAGGCAGGGCTCGGTTGCAAATGGGCTTGCGCTAGTTAAAACGGAATTGGTTTTGATTCACGATGCCGCACGCTGCTTCGCATCTCCAGCACTATTTGAAGCGGTTGCCGCAGAACTTTCAAATTCCGACGTAGTGGTTCCGGTGGTTCCGGTCTCCGACACTGTGAAGCGGGTGTCGGGTAGTGATGTAGTTGGAACCGAGGACCGCAGCACCTTGCGACTTTCTCAAACGCCGCAGGGCTTCAAGACTGCTGCTCTGAAAAGCGCACTAGCCGAAGCCTCTTCCGAGTTCACCGACGATGCCGCTTTGATGCAAGCCATGGGGTTTTCAGTTAGATCGGTCCCGGGTGAGGTAAATGCTTTCAAGCTCACTACCAATTCTGATCTGGATCGCGCAAGACAAGACTTTGCTCAACGTGCCACCGGCATTGGCACCGATGCGCACAAGTTCTCAGACGCCGGTGAGCTGGTCCTTGGCTGCCTAGTTTGGCCCCAGCTTCCAAAACTCGAAGGTCACTCCGATGGCGACTCGATTGCTCACGCAATTGTGGATGCCATGCTGTCTGCTGCCGGTCTTGGGGATATCGGATCTAACTTTGGTGTCGACCGCCCGGAGTTTGCAGGTGCCAGCGGGGAAGTTTTTATCTCCGAAACTCTCAAGCTAATTGCGGCCAGGGGGTTCTCGGTTGAGAACGTTGCGGTCCAGGTGATTGCAGATAAGCCAAAGATTGGACCTAAGCGAAGCGAACTAGAAGCGCGCTTGAGTGAGGTTGTCGGAGCCAAAGTTTCGGTTGGTGCAACCACCACTGATGGGCTTGGGTTCCTGTCGGATTCTAGGGGAGTTGCAGCGGTTGCAACGGCGTTGTTGAAGGTGCTTGGTTAGGCTTTGGACATGAAGATTTTTGACACCAGAACGCAGGCGTTGCGGGACTTTACTCCCATAACTGCCGGTCGGGTTGGAATCTACGTTTGCGGACCAACCGTGCAGTCTTCAGCACACATCGGACACCTGCGATCAGCGCTTGCCTATGACGTGATGACAAGGTGGCTCACCCACCTTGGACTAGAGGTCACGCTGGTTCGAAATGTCACCGACATCGATGACAAGGTGCTTGAAAAAGCAGTTGAGCAAAACCAAAACTGGTGGTCGTTGGCCTACGCCAATGAACTTCTATTCGCATCTGATTTTAGAAGATTGGGCATCGGCGCACCTTCTTATGAGCCGCGTGCCACTGGGCACATTCCTCAGATGCTGAAGCTAATTGAAACTTTGATCGAACGCGGTCACGCCTATCGAGCCCTTGATGGCTCAAGCAATGTTTACTTCGACACTGCCAGCTGGCCTGGGTACGGCGAGCTAACCAATCAGTCGCCAGAAGACATGGAGTCTCAAGAAGCCACCTCGGACAAAAAGCGCGCTCAGGACTTCGCACTTTGGAAAGCCGCAAAGTCAGCTGAGCCGGATACTGCCTCCTGGGATTCCGCTTTTGGCCCTGGACGCCCTGGGTGGCACATCGAGTGCTCAGCGATGGCAAGTCACTACCTTGGTGAAAACTTTGATATCCACGGCGGCGGATTGGATCTACGGTTTCCACACCATGAAAACGAATTAGCTCAGTCATCGGCTGCCGGTCAAGGCTTTGCCAACTACTGGGTGCACAACGGACTGGTCACGGTAGCCGGTCAGAAGATGAGTAAGTCACTTGGTAACTCGGTTTACTCAAGCGATCTATTCGCCCTTGCTAGCGCGCAAACGGTTCGCTACTACCTAAGTTCCGCCCACTACCGCTCGGTTTTGGATTACCAGCCATCGGTCTTGGAAGAAGCAGATGCTGCCCTTGGCAGAATCTTGGGCTTCTTAGAGCGCGCAGCGCGTGAGCTAGCACCAACTCGTTTTAGCGAGCAGGGTGCTGATGTGGCTATCCCTGCTGAGTTTGCCACCGAGATGAACGATGACTTTAACGTGCCGGCTGCCCTTGCGGTGGTTCACGAACTGGTTCGCTCCGGTAACTCTGATCTGGATGAGCAAAGACTTCGTGAGGCTGCCGAAAAGCGCGACCAGGTCAATTTGATGCTTGAGATTTTAGGGTTGGCACCAACCCAGTGGCAGTCTCAGGTTTCTCGCGAGCACCAAGCTCTTGATTCTCTGGTCCAGGCACTAATTGCCGAGCGTGATCGAGCTCGCGATGCCAAAGACTACGCAACCGCAGATCGAATTAGAGAACAACTTTCCGCAAGTTCCATTGAGCTATCGGATTCACAAAACCAAACACACTGGAGTCTGAGCTAATGGCAAAAATTGGAAGGCCCGGAGCGGCCAAGGGTAAAAAGGGTGCCGTCAAGGGCACCGGCGGTCACGGCCGTCAGGCACTTGAGGGTCGCGGCCCAACCCCAAAGGCGGAAGATCGTCCCTACCACAAGGCATACAAGGCCAAGAAGGCAGCAGCTGCAGGAGTCAAGCCAAAGACCGAGGCAAGAACTAGCCGCAAGGGTGAGTTCGTTGCTGGTCGCTCTGGAATGGGCGCTCGCGCCATCTCCGGCGAGGTGCTCTCTGGCCGTAACTCGGTGGTTGAGGCGCTAAAGGCCAAGATCCCAGCCACTGCATTGTTTATTGCTCAGCGCATTGAGATGGATGACCGCGTTAAGGAATCAATCGCAATCGCCACTGGTCGCGGTATTCCATTTTCTGAAGTTACTCGCGCAGAGATAGACCGCATGACCGGTGGTGACAGCGTCCACCAGGGAATTGCTCTGCAGGTTCCGCCTTATGACTACAAACACCCAATGGAACTTCTGGATAGAGCACTATCAACCGGTCACCTGCCACTCCTGGTGGCTCTTGATGGTGTTACCGACCCTAGAAACCTAGGTGCGATTATTCGCTCGATCGCCGCCTTTGGCGGTCACGGTGTTGTCCTGCCGCAGCGTCGAAGCGTTGGAGTGACTGCGGCGGCTTGGAAGACCAGCGCCGGTGCTGCCGCCCGTATGCCGGTTGCACTTGCTTCGAATTTGAATCAGACCATCAAGGAATACAAGGCGCGTGGTGTATTCGTGATTGGTCTTGATGGCGATGGCGATGTGATGCTTCCGGAATTCACCTTGGCGGACAAGCCACTTTTGGTAGTGGTTGGCTCGGAGGGTAAGGGACTATCTCGCCTGGTTCAGGAGAACTGCGATCAGGTGGTTTCGATTCCTATTACCGCGGCAACAGAGTCACTAAACGCAGGTATTGCGGCATCTGTTGCGCTCTATCAGATCTCGAGTATGCGCTCTTAGACTCGATCTCTCCAGTCGCCTTCTTCATTATCGTCTTCGACGACGATGAGTCCAGAGGGGACAGCTTCGGCCAGCGTAATGTTCTCGGTGGTAGGGGAACCAATTAGGGATTCTTCATCGCGACGCTTCGAGAGCACCTCGGAAACGTAGCTGCGCACCGATTCCAAAAGCGATACGTCACCTCCAGCATTTTCGGACATATACCAGCGGTGCTCCAGCACCTCGTGGAAGACCTCGGCCGGTTCTAACTTGCCGGTGTATTCGCTTGGGATCGCTGCAATTACCGGTTCATAAACTTCGCTGAGCCACTCGTGAGCAAGCACTTCCTCATCTGCTCCAGGGCGCTTATGAGCAAGCCGATACTCATCGATATCATTTAGCAGCCTTCGGGCTTGGTTCTCTTCAACATCCAAACCAGTGAGCAACAAAAGTCTTCTGGCGTGGTGGCCGGCATCAACCACCTTTGGCTGAATCCGCACCGCGGTGCCACCTTGCTCTTGGCTCATGCCTAGCTCTTCGATGTCAAAACCAAGCTCATTCAAGCGCTGAACGCGACGAGAGATTCTCCAGCGTTCGGTGGCGTCGAAAACTTCGGTGGCCGTTAGCTCTTTCCAGAGTTCGTGATACATATCCACGATGCGCTGGCTGATTTGGTTGGCATCGATCTCGGAGGCTGCTTTGCCGGAGGCAATCAGGTCCATTAGTTCACCGGCGATGTTTACGCGTGCGATCTCTAGATCATTCTCACGCTGGCCATTGGAGAGCCTTGAGTCATAGAGCTGGCCGGTTTCGGCGTCCACCAGGTAGGCAGCGAATTTTCCCGCATCTCTTCTAAACAAAGTGTTGGAAAGCGAAACGTCTCCCCAGAAAAATCCAACCAGGTGTAATCGAACCAATAGCAGTGCGAGTGCATCGACGAGGCGCTTAGCGGTTTGCTCCCTGAGTCCCTGCGACCACATTGCACGGTAGGGGAGTGAGAATTTTAAGTGACGGGTGATCAACACCGCAGGCAGCTCTTCGCCGTTTTCATCGGTTCGGTTATTGATGATGGCAAATGGCTCAACGCATGGAATGTCTAGCTTTTCCAATTTGCGGAGCATGTCATATTCACGCTTTGCAAGTTCGAACAGTGTCTCTTTAATGGCGATTACATGCTCGCCAAGGTGGGCAAATCGAACGGTGTGACGCGACAACCCCTTCGGCAAAGCCACGATGTTCTCTTTGGGCCAATCCTCCAACGGCAAATGCCACGGCAGATCCAGCAGTGCTGGTTCTGCCGTGGCAGCCGTAATGTTTAGTTGATTTGGCATTGGGCCTTAGTTAAGGCGCTCGCCGCTCTCTGCGTCAAAGACGTGAACAGCTGAAGCGTCTGCGTGCAGGTGAATCTTGTCTCCAGCGCGTGGGTGGTCAATTGGGTCAACGCGAACAACCACGTTGTGCTCTTGGCCATCTAGGTGAACGCGACCGTATAGGTAGCCGTCCGAACCTAGCTCTTCAACTACGTCGACATCTACCTCTAGTCCGTGAGCTGAAGGCGATAGCTTCTCTGGGCGGATACCAACGGTTACGCGGTTACCAGATGCCTTGGAGAGGATGTCGCGGTCAATTGGAAGCACCGAGTCACCAAACTGAACTCCACCGTCGATGATTGGTAGCTGGATTAGGTTCATGGCTGGGGAGCCGATGAATCCTGCTACGAACACGTTGGATGGGCGGTCGTAAAGGTTACGAGGAGTGTCGACCTGCTGCAGTAGTCCGTCCTTTAGAACAGCTACGCGGTCACCCATGGTCATGGCCTCAACCTGGTCGTGGGTAACGTAAACAGTGGTTACACCCAAGCGACGCTGAAGCGATGCAATCTGGGTGCGGGTCTGAACACGAAGCTTTGCGTCCAAGTTAGATAGTGGCTCATCCATTAGGAATACCTGTGGCTGGCGAACGATCGCGCGGCCCATGGCCACACGCTGACGCTGACCACCAGAAAGTGCCTTTGGCTTGCGGTTTAGGTATGGCTCTAGGTCTAGTAGCTTGGCTGCCTCTAGAACGCGCGCTGCGCGCTCTTCTTTGTTAACGCCAGCAATCTTTAGGGCGAATCCCATGTTCTCCGCCACGGTCATGTGTGGGTACAGAGCGTAGTTCTGGAAAACCATTGCGATGTCGCGGTCTTTAGGTGGTACGTCGGTAACCTCGCGGTCACCAATGTAGATGCCACCTTCGTTTACTTCTTCTAGGCCGGCAAGCATGCGCAGCGAAGTTGATTTTCCACAGCCAGAAGGACCTACTAGAACTAGAAACTCGCCGTCTCTAACCTCTAGGTTCAAATTGTCTACTGCTGGCTTGGTCCCACCTGGGTAAGTGCGGGTTGCATTGCGAAATGACACTGATGCCATGATTTTCTCCTCCACCGGCGGTACGTGCCGGACGATCCTTCGTGAATGGATGCTGCCCCCAATTGAGGCAACTGGTTAAGTATCGCACCTCGGATACACTTATACGACTTCGTAACCAAGCTGATACCGAACCAAGGTAGGAACCAATGACTTCGAACCACAAGCAAACTCGCTCAGAGCAGCGTGACGCAGCCCGCCAGAAGGCAAAGGCACTTCGCGAGCAGAACCAGAAAAAGGCCAAGCGCTCAAAGCTAGTAATTCAGCTTTCAGTTGTTCTTGTCGCCTTGGGAATCGTTGGTGGTGTGGCGGCAGTTATCGCCATTGAAGCCGCTAACCGGGTGGCTGCGCCAGTTGTTGACGATGTCCCAAAAAACCTAACTGAGCTTGGTGGCCTAAAGATCGGCGTTGGTCTGCAGGCTTTCACCGCAGACAAGACCCCTACCCCAGAGGCCTCAGAGACCAAGGCCCCGGAAATCGTTGTTTATGTTGACTACCAGTGTCCAATCTGCCAGGCGTTTGATCTGCCAAACTCCGCACAAATTCGCTCCTGGGTTGACACCGGTGCAGCAACGGTTGAGATTCGTCCAATATCCTTCCTAGACCGTGCATCGCTAAACGAGTACTCCTCGAGAGCAGCAAACGCAGCCTTCTGCGTTGCAAACTTTGAGCCAGACAGCTACTTCGACATGCACTCAAACCTCATGATCAACCAGCCTGCCGAAGGCCAGGAAGGTCTTGATGACAACGAGCTTTACAAAGTCGCGCAGCAGTCAGGTGCCGGCACTGACGAGGTCAAGGGCTGCATCCAAAACAAGAGCTTCGCCGATTACATAGAACAGCGCACCCAGAAGGTGCTAAACACCCCTCAGCAGGGCGTTACGGTAACTGGCACCCCAACCGTGTTGGTCAACGGCGCCAAGTTCACCTGGGCGACCGGAGACGAGCTAGTTTCCCCTGAGTTCTTTGCTCAGTTCGTGCAGACTGCGAGCGCCGAGTAAAGGATTCTGGCCGGCAACCACTCGGTTCGGGTGGGTGCCGTTAATCACTAGCTGATTGTGGCGCAGTACTCAGAAAGCGTGAAGACTTGTCCTCCGAGGGCACTCTTTGCCTCGTCTAGATTCTGGAATACAGCCTGTTCGCCAGAAAGAACCAAAATCCAGGTCTCTCCTACCAGAAGCTTCTCGACTACCGAAGGGTCTTCACCGGAGCTAGCACATGGCTCTGCCATGGAACTTTGGAAAAGCTCCTTGGTTGGCGAAAAGCCAAGGCTAATTGCCCCGTCAATTCCTTCCGTCTCGCACTCTATCCAGGCGATGTTATCCACCGTTCCCTGCGAGGGGTTTGGGCAATCAAAACCTGCTGTTTCTAATGCTTTGCTTGCCTGACTTAGTGTTGTGATTGTGGTTTCGCTCGCAGAGCACCCAGCCAAAAGCAAGATCACTGCAACTAATGAGATTCTCTTCATGGTTCCCTCCTACTCACAGAGGTTAGTAGAGAGCAGCGGCGACACCATTGCTCCCTCTCCAGTAATCGGTAAATTCCACAAAGGCTTAAATTCAATAAGTTCGAAGCATCAGTCACTAATTTTGCTGGCCATTCCAACAACAACGTGAGATACCGTAAGCAGCGCTCCCCGATGAACCCTTGAGTCCATTAGTATTTAGGCGGTTGCCGACCTGGCGCAATTGGTAGCGCACCGTACTTGTAATGCGGGGGTTACGGGTTCGAGTCCCGTGGTCGGCTCTAGAGGCCCAGATCCTTGAGGTTGGTCAGGACATCGTTTCTCTAGCTGCGATGGGTGCAATCATCGCGAACTTCATTTAGTACTAATCGCCTAACAGCTCGGCACCGAGGGATTGCTCGCGTTATGCGAGATACTAGACACCGTGATGACAACGAGGTTAGAGCACGATCTTTTAGGGGAGCGCGAAATCCCCGCCAACGCTTACTGGGGTATTCATACCCTTAGAGCTATTGAAAACTTTCCAATTACCGGAGTCCCGATTGGGCACTACCGTTCTTTGGTGCGCGGACTCGGCTTTATCAAGGAAGCCTCCGCTAAAGCCAACCTAAAGCTTGGTGTTATTACCCAAGAGCTGGCCGATCCGATCATTAAGGCATCAATTGAGGTGCGCGATGGGCTCTGGGATGCCGAGTTTGCGGTAGACGCCATTCAAGGTGGTGCTGGAACCTCAACGAATATGAATGCCAATGAAGTGATTGCAAACCGTGCTCTTGAAATTGCCGGTTTTCAAAAGGGTGAATACGACGAGATTCACCCACTGAATCACGTGAATGCATCTCAGTCCACCAATGACGTTTACCCAACCGCTATCAAGGTTTCGCTAATCATTGAGAGCTTGGCACTTATCAAGCAGGTTGAGCACTTGCGCAAGGCAATTGACAGAAAAGCCTTGGAGTTCAAGGACATCCTCAAGATGGGTCGCACTCAGCTGCAGGATGCCGTGCCAATGACTTTGGGTCAGGAATTCACCGCATGGTCTTTGACACTCGGCGAAGATCAAAGTCGCCTCAGGGAGGTCATTCCGCTACTGAGTGAACTAAACCTCGGTGGCACCGCTATTGGAACTCGCCTCAATACCCCGGACGGCTATGCCGAGTTGGTGGTGGATATCTTGAGCGAGCTCTGTGAGCACCCATTTAGGTTGGCCGAGAACCTAATTGAGGCAACCAGCGACACCGGTGTCTTTGTCTCTACCTCCAGCGTCCTCAAGCGTCTTGCCACCAAGTTGTCAAAGATCTCAAATGACCTAAGGCTGCTCTCTTCTGGCCCAAGGGCTGGCTTTGGTGAGATCAACCTGCCTGCCAGGCAGGCCGGTTCTTCGATCATGCCAGGCAAGGTAAATCCGGTTATCCCTGAGGCGGTGAACCAGATTGCTTTCCAGGTAATTGGTAATGACATAACAGTCACAATGGCTTCTGAGGCTGGACAGCTGCAGCTAAATGCTTTCGAACCGATTATTGCCAGGTCTTTGATGATGAATCTGGTTTACCTGCGCAAGGCCTGCCAGATCCTGGCTGACTTTTGCATCGATGGCATTACCGCAAATGTCGAGTTCCTCAAATTCACAGTCGAGAACTCAATTGGCTTAGTTACTGCCCTGGCTCCAACTCTTGGCTACGAAGCAGCTTCGCTAATTGCCAAGCACGCCCAAGAACACAGGCTCTCGGTGAAGCAATCAGCCAGTCAATTGGGGTTGATGACTGAGGAAGAGTTTGATGCCATCTTGGGAGATGTTGATCGAATTACTGGCCGAGGCTAGTTGCCAAAACCAAAGTAATTAGCGGAGCAAAGATTAGAGCCGGTAGTAGATCCGCTACCGACACCATTCGAATCTTGAGCACTCGCAATCCTGTTCCTAAAAGCAAAATGCCTCCGGTTGCAGTGATAGACGCGACGGCCGCCTGAGAGAGCACATCTCCAACGCTTGCAGAGAGAATCGTCAGCAACCCTTGCCAGAGTCCAACCGGAATTGCAGAAAATGCAACTCCCCAGCCCATGGTTGCCGAGAAGGCTACTGAGGTAAAACCGTCGAGGGTTGACTTGAGCGCCAGAATTTCAAAACCTTGACCCAGCCCATCTTGCAATGCACCAAGCACTGCCATTGGGCCAATGGTGAAAAGCAGCGCTGCATTGACAAAGCCCTGAATAAATTGGTCTTTGTCACCCTTGCCTTTGGTCTTGGCTTGAAGCCAAACTCCAAACTGCTCGAGCCGCTCTTCAATCTTGAGAAGCGACCCGGTTACGCCTCCAAGCAGCAATGCTGCGAGCACCACCAGGATGGTCGGGAAGACGCCGGTTGCTTTTGCAAAGGCCTCATCACCTAGATCTGCAAGGTTGAGTGCACCAATAACTAGAACGATGAGTCCCATTGCGTCGGTGAGGGTGCGGCTCATCTTCTCGGGAAGTCGATTTCCCAAAAGCACGCCGATTGCCGAGCCAACGACTATGGCAAGAACATTGATGAGCGTGCCCAAAGGACTATGCGCCTAGTGAGCTAAGTAGTTCGTAGACCAGGAAGGCTGGCCAGACCAGGGCCTTCAGAAATCCAAGCAAACCCATCCAGAAGTCAGTTGCCGTGGAGATGTAGTAGATAACCGCTCCAATAAAACCAAAAGCGTAAATTGAACCGGTTCCTGCAGAAACTTTAGCCATGCCTCAACTCTACTGAGCAGGCTTGAAGGTGATGCTCACAGAGTTGATGCAGTAGCGATCTCCGGTTGGAGTTTGTGGGGCATCTTCGAAGACGTGACCTAGGTGACCGCCACACTTCTTACAGCGAACTTCGGTTCTAACCATTCCGTGGGCACGATCTTCGATGTATTCAATGGCGTCGTTGTCCTGTGGCTTATAGAAGCTTGGCCAACCGCAGTGCGAGTCAAACTTGGTGTCAGCCTCAAACAAAAACGCATCGCAACCGCGGCAGTGGTAGCTACCAGCACGCTTCTCATCTAGTAGTTCACCGGTGTAAGCACGCTCGGTACCGGCCATGCGCAGCACGTGATATTCGAACTCATTGAGCTCAGATTTCCACTGCTCGTCAGTTTTATAGACCTCGTACATCAATTCAACTTTCGCTAATTAGCTTTATAACCCTTTAGTAACACAAAAAATAGGTTATTCAATTCCTTTGCTTTTCACCCTTAAGTGCGTAAAGTTGGGATGTCGGAGTGGGACCTAGGTTGAAGCCCGATGCATTCGTGAAGTACTCGAATGCCGGAATTGCATCAGGAGCATCAACATGGCACAAGGAACCGTAAAGTGGTTCAACTCTGAAAAGGGTTTTGGTTTCATCACTCAGGACGGCGGTCCAGACGTATTCGTACACTTCTCCGCTATTCAGACCGATGGTTACCGCGAATTGAAGGAAAACCAGCGAGTCGAGTTCGACGTAAAGACCGGTGACAAAGGCCCTCAGGCCGAGAACGTCAACGTCCTCTAATAGAACAAAGATCTCAAGTCAGGCCGATGTGCGAAAGCACATCGGCCTTTCACTTGCACTCTGGTCCTGAGAGTGCTAAAAATGTATTAGCACTCAACTATGCCGAGTGCTAAACCAAAACTTTTAACTGCAATCGGGAGAAACCCAAATGGCAAAAATCATTCACTTCAACGAAGACGCTCGTCGCGGACTAGAGCGCGGACTAAACATTCTGGCTGACACCGTAAAGGTGACCCTTGGACCTCGTGGACGCAACGTCGTTCTAGAGAAGAAGTGGGGCGCCCCAACCATCACCAACGATGGTGTTTCGATCGCCAAGGAGATTGAGCTAAGCGACCCGCTAGAGCGAATTGGCGCGGAGCTAGTAAAGGAAGTTGCTAAGAAGACCGACGACGTTGCCGGTGATGGAACCACCACCGCAACCGTGCTAGCCCAGGCGCTAGTAAAAGAGGGCCTTCGCAACGTGGCTGCTGGTGCAGACCCAATCTCGCTAAAGCGCGGTATCGACAAGGCTTCTGCCGCTGTCACCGAAGCTCTGCTAAAGATGGCAGTTCCAGTTGAGACCAAGGAGCAGATTGCTGCTACCGCTTCGATCTCTGCTGGTGACTCAGTCATCGGTGAGATCATCGCCGAGGCAATCGACAAGGTTGGTAAGGAAGGTGTTGTAACCGTTGAGGAGTCAAACACTTTCGGTATCCAGCTTGAGCTAACCGAGGGTATGCGCTTTGACAAGGGTTACGTTTCTGCCTACATGGTGAGCGACCCAGAGCGCCAGGAGGCAATCCTGGAGGATGCTTACATCCTGATCGCCAACAACAAGATCTCCAACATGAAGGACCTGCTTCCAATTGTTGACAAGGTTATGCAGGCCGGAAAGCCACTGCTAATCATTGCTGAGGACATCGAGGGCGAAGCCCTTGCAACCTTGGTTGTAAACAAGATCCGTGGCATCTTCAAGTCTGTTGCTGTAAAGGCTCCAGGCTTTGGTGACCGTCGTAAGGCTATGTTGCAGGACATCGCAATCTTGACCGGTGGACAGGTTATCGCCGAAGAGGTTGGCCTGAAGCTTGAGAACACCGAGCTTGCAATGCTGGGACGCGCTCGCAAGGTGGTAATCACCAAGGACGAGACCACCATCGTTGAGGGTGCTGGTGACTCTGACCAGATCAAGGGTCGCGTTGAGCAGATTCGTCGCGAGATCACCAACACTGACTCTGACTACGACCGCGAGAAGCTACAGGAGCGTCTAGCCAAGCTAGCCGGTGGTGTAGCTGTGATCAAGGCGGGTGCTGCAACTGAGGTTGAACTTAAGGAGCGCAAGCACCGCATTGAGGACGCAGTTCGTAACGCAAAGGCAGCGGTTGAAGAAGGCATCGTCGCCGGTGGTGGTGTTGCACTGCTTCAGGCTGGCAAGGTTGCGTTCAAGGACCTAAACCTAACTGGTGACGAAGCTACCGGTGCTCGCATCGTGGCGGTTGCAATCTCTGCGCCACTAAAGCAGATTGCGCTAAACGCAGGTCTTGAGCCTGGTGTAGTTGCTGAGAAGGTTTCCAACCTGCCAGACGGTCACGGTCTAAACGCCGCTACCGGTGAGTATGTAGACATGCTCAAGGCCGGTATCAACGACCCAGTGAAGGTAACTCGCTCTGCACTGCAGAATGCAGCTTCCATCGCAGGTCTATTCCTAACCACCGAGGCCGTTGTGGCCGAGCGCCCAGAGCCTGCTTCGGCTCCTGCTGGCGACGCTGGTGCGGGAATGGACTTCTAAAGAAGTAAGTACAAAAAAGCCGGGGTGGTAATCACCCCGGCTTTTTTCTTTAAGTTTTTCGCTTTAGGAGATTGGAATCTCGAAGCTAAAGGTGGCTCCACCGCCCGGGGTAGCTTCTGTCCAGATTGTTCCGCCGTGAGCATTGATTATTGACCTTGCAATCGCGAGTCCCAGGCCTGAGCCACCGGTCTCTCGGTTTCTTGAATTGTCAGCTCGATAGAAGCGATCAAACACCTTTTCCTGAAGCGGCTCAGGTATGCCATCACCGCTGTCAATAACCGAAACTTTGATGTTCTTATCAACCCTGGCTACCAATACTGCGACGGTGGATCCCGTAGGGGCAAAGCGAGAGGCATTTGCAACCAGGTTGGTCAAAACCTGTTTGATGCGGTCGGCATCGAGTTCGACCTCCAGGTTTTTGGTCTGATCTTCGAGTTCAAACTTCACATCTGGATTGGCAACCGAGGCATCTTTGATCACCGGCGTTGCTATGGATTCCAGAGCCACCTTTTGTTTGGTGAGCTGCCCTAGTTCGTCCATGCGGGTCAAGGTCAGCAGCGACTCCACCAAACCGGACATCCGGATCGCTTCTGACTCGATTCGTTCCATCGCCTCAGCGACGTCCTTCGGTTTCTTGATGGCTCCCATGCGATAAAGCTCGGCATAGCCTCGGACTGTCACAAGCGGGGTTCTTAGCTCATGACTGGCATCTGAAACAAAGCGCCTCATCTGCTCCAGGGTCTTGTCTTTGCCTTTCACTGCAGACTCGATCGAATCCAACATGCTGTTTAGGGCGTTGTT